>CADARW010000081.1 GCA_902790405.1 uncultured Bacteroidia bacterium | reverse complement strand
AAGGTTCCTCAATATTGGGTTCGCAGTGGCTGTATCGCCGACAATAGCAGCCAGGCATCCGTTGAGGGCTACAAAATTGTCGTCGGAATATGTCTTCAGCATTTTCCTGACCTTTGAATTGGCTTTTGCGTATTTTTTTACGCTGGTATAGTGGTCAACGTAGTACATTCCGATTACGGCAATGTCCTTGAGCAGGTCGTCGTTGTCGGGGAAGAGAATTTTAGCCTTCTTGTCCTTTTTCTTGGCGTTGACGGAATATCTCAGTGCCAGTTCGTACGATTGCAGATATTCGGGTGTCTTGTCGAGAAGTTTGGGATCGTCGAGGCACATGGTGAAAATCTTGGCGTATGCGTAAGCCGAATACAGGTACAATTCAGCATCGTTCTTGTATTTTTCGAGTACCATCATCTTGTCGCACTTGAATGCGAGATCTTCCCACTGCTCGTTTTCAAAGTATTTTGCCAGTTTGCTGTGTACGCCGTTCTTTACTTGTGCGTTTGCAGAGAGTCCTGCCATTAACAGCGGCACTATCAGTAATATTGCTACGACTAACTTTCTCATAAAAAAACAAATTGTCTGCAAAGGTAGTCGCTTTTTTCTAAAGCTCCTATTCTTTACGGACAAAATTATGTTAATATTTATCAACCTTTGTTTATAAATGCTTTATTTTGCAAGTAATCAGGCTATTATCTAGTTATACCAACGATTATGGTTGCAATCTTTTTTTGTGAGTGTAAAATTTTCTTAAAAAATATATATTTGCACAACTAAAATTAATTGATATGCGGTAATCTTATAAATGATAGGCAATGAAAAAAATAGAACTCATATTATTTTTATTGTTGATAGTCCAGTTGGTGTTTGGACAATTAACAATGGTTACATACAAAAACTATGTTGATGGAAAAACGTTAGAATACAATTTGATAGCCTTTAACGAGAATCAGGGTATTAATTATAGGCCTGCGTTTGCATATGATCCGTCAGATAGAAAAGTATTCATTGATGAGAGCAAGATAAAGATTACAGCAATTGATAAAAAAGCGAATAAACGTAAGGATCTGCTTTATGACATAGAAAGTAAAAAGCTTGAAGTTGTTGAAGATTGGAGTGAAAATGTAAGCGCCGAAATAAAAAAATCGTCAAAAGCCAAAGATCTTGATGGGTATCATTGTAAATTGGTAGAAGAAACAGATTCGCTAGGAAGGTTCTCGTATTGGAATACATTGGAAAAGAACTACAATTGGTTGTCTGATTGGGGCGGTTTTGATGGAACTATTGTGGAGGCTTATAGAAATGATAACCTAATATTGCATCTGGAAAGCATTACGGAGGTTGCTTATTCAGAAACTATATTCCCAATTGAAATTCTGCTGGAAATATTGTGTTCTTGGTAGGCTTTTGTAAGAATAGGGAAAAGTGAAAACCATAATTGCGGCATTCGCTTCTCCCTATATTGAATCGTTATCTTCTTCCGATTCCGAAATATTGGAAGCCGAACTTCCTTACTTCCTTGGGGTCATAAATATTTCGTCCGTCGAAGATTAACTTTTGCTTCATCTTTTTTAGCTGTTTGTAGTCCAAGACCCTGAATTCCGTCCATTCGGTTACGAGCAGCAGAGCGTCGGCATTTTCTGTGGCTTCGTACGGTGATTTGCAGAGAGTTATCTTGTCGCCAAGTCGACGCTTGGCTTCGTCCATGGCAACAGGGTCGTAGGCGAAGATTTTTGCTCCCATGCTATTGAATTTCTCAGCAAGAACCAATGCCGGAGCTTCGCGCATGTCGTCGGTGTTTGGCTTGAACGCCAATCCCCACATTGCAATCTTCTTGCCCTTGAGGTCGCCGTCGAAATACTCGTAAACCTTGTTGTAGAGGGTTTCTTTCTGGCGGTTGTTAACATTTTCCACGGCCTTCAGTATTTCGAGCGAATAGTCGTAGTCGCTAGCCGATTTTATGAGAGCTTTTACGTCCTTTGGGAAGCATGAGCCGCCATATCCTGTGCCTGCGTATATGAAGTACGGACCAATGCGTTTGTCGGCGCCAATGCCACGGCGTACGCTGTTGATGTCAGCACCAACTTTGTCGCAGAAATTGGCTATGTCGTTGATGAACGAAATCTTGGTGGCCAGCATTGCATTGGCGGCGTATTTTGTGATTTCGGCCGATGGGATGTCCATGTAGATTATCGGATGTCCGTTGAGTACGAACGGCTTATAGAGCCTGTCCATGATTTCACGGGCATTTTCGGAATCGACGCCGACCACAATCCTGTCGGGGTGGAGATTGTCCTTTACGGCATCGCCTTCCTTCAGGAATTCGGGGTTCGATGCTACGTCGAACTTGATGTCGAGCTTGCGAGCTGCAATTTCTTCGGCTACGGCCTTGCGAACTTTTTCGGCGGTGCCTATCGGGACAGTGCTCTTTGTCACCACGACCATATATCCGTTGATGTTGCGACCTATTTCGTGTGCAACTGCAAGCACATACTGCAGATCGGCGCTACCATCCTCGTCGGGCGGTGTGCCTACGCATATGAATGCAGCGTCGGCTTCCTTCAGAGCTTCGGCATAGTCGCTGGTAAACGACAGCAAGCCTTTGCGCATGTTGTTGTCAACCATGTCTTTAAGACCTGGTTCCCATATCGGGAGTATGCCGTTGTTGAGGTTGTCAATCTTTTTGCGGTCGATGTCGAGGCACGATACGCGGACACCCATTTCGGAGAAACAAGTTCCCGAAACAAGTCCTACGTAGCCCGTTCCAATAACTGCTATCTTCATTTATTTGTATTCTGCTAAAAATTTATTTACGTTGTTGAAGATTCTTTCTTCGAGGTTGTCGGATTCTGATTTTACGAACTTTTCGCCAGTAATCTTCTCGTATAGTTCGATGTAGCGGTCCGAGATGCCGTTTACAATTTCGTCGGTCATTTCGGGAACCTGCTGACCAGCCTTGCCCTGGAAACCGTTGTCCATCAGCCATTCGCGTACAAATTCCTTCGAAAGCTGACGCTGTGGCTTGCCGGCATCAAAGTTTGCCTGATAGGTGTCTAGGTAGAAGTAGCGCGACGAGTCGGGCGTGTGGATTTCGTCGATGAGGTAAATCTTGCCGTCTTTCTTGCCGAATTCGTACTTGGTATCTACGAGAATAAGTCCCATCTTGTTGGCTATCTGGCTACCACGTTCGAAAAGCTTGAGCGAATATTCTTCGAGCTTGCAGTATTCTTCTTCCGAAACCAAGCCACGGCTGATAATTTCTTCGCGCGAAATGTTTTCGTCGTGAAGTCCGAGTTCTGCCTTGGTGGTAGGGGTGAGGATTGGTTTTTCGAATTTCTGGTGTTCCTTCATTCCTTCGGGAATCGGCACTCCGCAGATTTGACGTGCACCGTTCTTGTATTCGCGCCACGAACTGCCGGTGAGGTATCCGCGTACAATCATCTCGATAGGATAGCCTTCGCACTTGTGTCCTACGGTTACCATTGGGTCTGGCGAACTGATTTTCCAGTTAGGAACTATGTCGGCGGTAAGGTCGAGGAATTTCGATGCTATCTGGTTGAGTACCTGTCCTTTGAAAGGAATGCCTTTGGGCAGTATCACATCGAATGCTGATATTCTGTCGGTAACGACCATCACCATCAGTTCGTCGTTGATGTTATATACGTCGCGAACCTTGCCGTTGTAGAGGCCTTTCTGGTTCTTGAATTTGAAGTTTGTTTTTGTTAAAGCTTTCATTGTTATGTTGTTTCTAAGTTTCTAAGTTTCTCGCTTCGCTGTTTCTAGGTTTCTCGCTTCGCTGTTTCTAGGTTTCTCGCTTCGCTGTTTCTAAGTTTTTTGTTGTTGTGTCGTGGCGCGCCGCGACAGTACTAATGTTTTATGGCTTTGGCGTTTATGAGACGCAATGAATTGCGTCTGTACAAACGCCTTTCAGCCTTCTCGCCTTTTAGCCTTCAAGCCTGTTAGCCCTTAATACGGTATCATCTTCAGTGCATCTGCCAGTCTGTTTATTCCTTCGTTGAGTTTTCCCTTGAGCATTGGACGCATGAGCAGCGGAACGTCAGCGTGTATGGTGATTCGTCCTGCGGTTTCGTATTCGCTGAGCGATTTTAGTTGTATCCATGCCGTGAATCCCATCTTTGTGCCTTCTTCGGTGCCGAGTTTTATCAACTTGAATTCTTCCTTTTCGAGAAGCTTGACCACGAAAGTCATGCCTTTTGCCGTAACGGTGCAGGTGTCCTCGGTGGCGTTGACTTGTGTGTCGGCTTCTGGCGGAATCATCCGTGTAATATTGCGCAAGTCGCTCCAATAGGCGAAAATTCGCTGGTCGGAGTTGCCGATTTTTACAACTTTGCTAACTGCTTCGAGTCCTTTCATTGTTGTTCTATGTTATTTTTTCCAAGTGTCGGGACTGGTTCTCCACTGTTTCAGCACTTCGATGTCGCTTTCGCTGATGTAGCCTATTTCCTTGGCCTGCTCAACGAGCACATTGTAGTTGCTGAGGGTTACGAGGTTAACGTTGGCATCCTTGAATGCGTCAACCGACTTCTGGAATCCGTAGGTGAAAATTGCTGCCATACCAACCACTTCGCACTTTGCTTCGCGCAGAGCCTTTACTGCATTCAGACTGCTGCCGCCAGTCGATATAAGATCTTCGATTACAAGCACTTTGCTTCCTTCGGGCAGGTCGCCTTCGATGAGGTTGCCTAGTCCGTGGTCCTTGGCTTGCGAGCGGACATATACGAAAGGCTTGTGCAACTTGTCGGCTACCAGTGCTCCCTGTGCTATTGCACCGGTTGCAACACCAGCGATTACGTCATATTCACCAAAGTTTTCCTTGATGACCTCGATGAAAGAGTCGCGTACAAAGTCGCGTACATCGGGGTAGGACAGAGCCTTGCGGTTGTCGCAGTAGATTGGTGAATTCCATCCCGAAGCCCATACGAAATGATTTGTCGGTTCAAGTTTTATTGCTTTTATTTGCAAAAGTTTTTCAGCTACTTGTTTGGCTATTGCGTTCATAACTTTAATTATATGATAAAAATATTCTACAACGACCGGATTTTGGCATTCCACGAGGATGCTTCATCCGATATTCAATCGGCAAAGATATTACATTTTGATGATAATACAGAATCGGTAATAAAACTTTTTTTGAACTCATCCGCCGACTACAACCTTGTGATATTAGGGGCTCCGGACGATGCTGCCTTGTGCCTGTTGAAAAAAGTTTTCACCGTGATAGAGGCTGGGGGCGGTCGTGTGACGGATAAGCAGGGTCGTATGCTCTTCATTTTCCGTTCTGGTCGCTGGGATTTGCCAAAAGGCTGGCTCGAAAAAGGTGAAACTCTTGCCCAGTGCGCTGTGCGTGAAGTCAGCGAGGAATGCGGCCTCGGCATTGCCGACTTGCAGAACGATGGCGAACTGACGACCACCTATCACATATATCCTTTCAAGGAAGGTTACGCCTTGAAGGTTACGCATTGGTTCAGAATGAGATATGTTGGCAATGGTACGACCAAGCCACAGACTGAGGAAGATATTTCGGAAGTAAGGTGGATTGCGCAAAACGAGATGGGAGAGGTGCTGAAGAATACTTATGGAAATATAAGGATGGTGGTGGAAAGGTGACCCATAAATAATAATTTGTAGAGACGTTGTGTGCAACGTCTCTATTATATATATGTATGTTAACAACTTTTGCCTGTGTCTTGTCTTCCGTACCTAAAAAACTCTTATCTTCGCAAGATATTACTGATTTGATATGGAAGAACAACAGCAAGTTAGGAAGATTCTGGTCTATACCGATTTTACAGCGGTTGGCGAACGAAGTGTACAGTGGGGCGTGTATTTCGCAGAGAAGTTCAAGATGGAACTGCTTTTGTTGCATGTGATTAACGAGAATACATACACATATTTCCCGAAAAATACTGCCGAACAGGATGCCAAGGAGGCGCTTGCCGATTATTGCGACAATATACAGAAAGAACATGGCATCAAGGCAGAATATTACGTAGAGGAAGGCTGTACCTGCACTATAATAAATTCTACAGCCGAACGTATTGATGCCTACCTGATTGTGCTTGGCACTCATGGCAAGGACGATTTGCAGTTCCTGTCGGGGACTTCGGCGGTTAAGATTATCCGCAAGGCGCGAATTCCCTATTTTGTAATCCAGAAGAATACTCCTTTCCCAAGTTATGGCAACAAGATTGTGCTTCCAATGGATGTCGCCAAGGAAATGAAGGAAAAGACCGGCTGGGTGACATATTTTGCAAAGCATCTGGAGCAAGTTATCGACATCGTTCACAAGAAAACCGACGATGCTCGACTGGCAAACAACCTGCAGTTCTGTACCAAGTTTTTCGACCGTTACGAGTTGGTTTACAATCGTATAGTGCTTGGCGAACGCAAGAGTATCGACCTTCAGGCTGTTGATTACGCATCCAACAACGAGTGCAAGCTTATTGTAATCACAACCACCAAGGAAGAACGGCTGTGGCACAAGATTTTCGGTTTCCCTGAAGCCAAGATTATTGCCAACGAAAAAGGTATTCCAGTGCTGTGTGTAAATCCGAAGAAGGACTTGTATGTGCCTTGTATTTAATTAATTGCGACGATATGAAACATTTTTTGCTGTTCGTTTTGATTTCGTGCATGTCGGTTTTTGCCAATGCCCAGATGTATAATGCAGTGTGTACTGATGCGGGCGAATCTATGCTTATGGAGTCGAGTGATATTTCTGTCGTTGCCGAAAAGTCACGTTCACAGCAGATGGCAGGCTGGCCTAAAGCTTTTTCGAGGGACGAGTACTATACAAATGCCCGAGGCTTGTGTCTTGCCGACTTGGACGGCAATGGTACCGACGAGATTATTTTTGGCGCCGACACTGCAATTTACGCTTATAAGGGCGATGGAACTTGCTTTTGGCGTGTCGATTTGCAGGGCATTGCATATTATCCGCCTTCGTGCGCCGACATCGACAACGATGGCAACTTGGAAATCTTGATGTACACGCGAGCGCCAGCAGGAACTAGCACATCATACTTCTATATTTTCGATAAGAATGGCAACATACGTGACGGATTTCCTAAATCGTATG
Source organism: uncultured Bacteroidia bacterium (assembly GCA_902790405.1). Taxonomy (GTDB): domain Bacteria; phylum Bacteroidota; class Bacteroidia; order Bacteroidales; family ML635J-15; genus Bact-19. The sequence goes on along the minus strand of CADARW010000081.1, from coordinate 3,051 downwards.
CAAGTACGCAAATTATAATTGGTAGTCCTGTCGTTGCCGACTTCGATGGTGACAGGCAGATGGAAATTATTGTGGCAAAGTTCGGTTCGTCGCAGAGCAAATTGTATGTTTATGAACCCGATGGTTCGGTGCGTAGCGGTTTCCCGAAGAATGTAACTGGACGGTTTGCTGTTACGCCATCGGTTGGCTACGATAGCAAGTCGGGACGGATGGTTGACAGCCTTATAGTGCTGAATACCACAGCTGCAATTTATGCATTCGACCTCAATGGCAATGTGCTCGATGGTTTTCCCGTGCAGGATGCTAACGTTAAGTTTTCGTACCAGTCGCCGCTGATTTGCCATACCAACGAAAAGACAGTCATTGTCGGTGCAAGCCACGGCGATGCACCTATCTTCTATTCGCTCGAAACAAACGGTCGGTTTACCGAGGGATGGCCTCTGCCAACAGCAAATAATGCGTGGACATATACAGCACCTACGGTAGGCGGACTTGGCGAAGATTTTGATTTCTATATGTTTACGCAGCGTGAATCGGATGCCGCTATCCACGCAATGCATCCCGATGGAAGTTATATTGATGGCTTCCCTGCTCCGCGTGTCGACGCAGGTGAAGGCGGTAGCGAAGGTGTTACTACCTATATGTATTCCACCGATTTGGAAAAAATATACATTTTTGGAACTTCGATTTCGATTGATACTCTGACGGGTGAAGGTTATGTGCATATTTTCGAGGCTAATCCAGACTTGTCCGATTTTCACGAAACGGACGAATCGCCTTTGCGTGTTCAGGGACTTTCGTTTATGAGTGCAGTAAATCTTGGCGATGTTAACGGAAACGGCAAGCTCGACCTTGTTGTGCAGTCCTACGACCAGATGGGAACGGATTCAATTCATATAAACGTTTTCGAAACAAATTACGATTACAATCCAAGTTTTATGTATGGGACTTACAAGGGACGTAACGACAGGTGCGGTTTTGTAGCGCCATTTGGTCTGGATTTGTCTGTGGATGACGTTTTTTCGGACGAAATTTCTATCTTCCCCAATCCTGCGCGCGATATGATTTCCGTTGAAATAAATGTGGCATCGGATTTGCAAATAGTTGATTTGTCGGGCAAAACGATGTTTTCATACGTTGGTTGTTCGGAAAAATGCGATATAGATGTTTCGGGATTGAAACCGGGTGTATATTTTTGTCGTATAAAAAATAATGATAAGGTACAAACTGTAAAATTTGTAAAGTTATGAGATTAATTGCAATAAAAATATTGGTCGTTGCTGCGGCGCTTTCGTTTTTTTCGTTTCCTGCCAATTCGCAGGTTATTGGCGAAAAGCAGGCCGACGGATCTATCATAAATTACATTGACATCAACAAGAAGAAACAGGGCAAGTGGATAAAGAAGTACAACAACGGCAATGTGCGTTACGAAGGCTTCTTTACCAACGATATTCCTTCAGGAACTTTCAAATATTACTACGAGAGCGGTAAGAAAAAGTCAATCCTTGTTTACAACGACGATCGCTCGGCTTCTGTGGAAATGTTCTGGGAAAGCGGTGCAACTTCTGCCACTGGCGGTTACGATGAGAATAGGGAGCGTCATGGCGAATGGCGTATGTACACCGAATCGGGTAAACTAATGGAGATTATAAATTATGTTCACGGCAAAGCCGAAGGCAATGTGATGATGTATTATCCGAATACAACTAAGCTTGTGCTAGATTGTATGTATGGCAATGGCACCCGCAATGGCTACTACAAATATTATTTTGATAACGGCAACATGCACGAGGACGGTTTTTACAAAGATGGTACTCGACATGGTCATTGGAAGATTTATGCTCCCGACGGAACTCTCGAGGAAGAAGGTGAGTATGTGAATGGAGAAAAGGAAGGCGAATGGATGGACTATCGCGAAAATAAGTCGGGAGAAACCATAGTGTACAAGCACGGTCACTCGGACAAGGAAGTAGAACAGATGAAAGAATGGAGACGCAAGGCAGAATGGGCGAAGGAGCATCAGGACCAGTTTATGCGTCCCGAAGACTACCTCGACGATCCGATGGAATTCTTCCGTCACAATTCCAATCCCGATTATGGCAATCCGCCGGCAAACACAAAGGATGCTCCATCTTCAACAAAACAAAGTAATTCTGGCAAAAAGTCGAAGAAATAAATCTGTGTTGAGATGAAAAAACTTCTTCTTGCAATGAGCGGAGGTATCGACAGTTCGGTGTCGGCGCTTATGTTGCTCGACAAATATGAGATTACAGGTGCCACTTTCCGCACCTACGATTCGATGAAGGAATCGTGCATTGCCCGCGAAAAAGGCTGTTGTACCATCGAAAGCATAATGGAAGCCAAACATTTTGCCGAATCGCTTGGAATAGAACATCATTTGGTCGATTTCCGGGAACATTTCCGCGAAACAGTAATCAGCAATTTCATTTCGGAATATCTGCGCGGACGTACACCAAATCCATGCGTTGTCTGCAATCGCGAAATAAAGTGGGGTATTATGTTGCAGAAAGCCGATGAACTTGGGTGCGAATATGTCGCAACTGGACATTATGCACGAATTGTGAACGAAAATGGACGTTATTTCCTGCGCAAGGGCGTTGATTTGAGCAAGGACCAGACATATTTCTTGTGGCGTTTGTCGCAGGAAAATCTTGCCAGGACGATTTTCCCGCTTGGCGAGTATACGAAGGACCAAATACGAGCAATTGCCGATGAAAAAGGTTTTAAGGCATTGGTAAAGAAGCGCGAAAGCCAGGAAATTTGTTTTGTTCCCGATGACGATTACCGCAATTTCCTTCGTTCGCAGATTCCCGACATTGACGAAAAGATAGGGGAGGGCGACATTGTTTCTCCAGAAGGAAAAGTTCTTGGCAAGCATAAGGGGTATCCGTTTTATACCATAGGTCAGCGCAAGGGCTTGAATGTGGCTGTTGGGCATCCCGTGTTCGTGACTGAAATAAATCCCGAAAAAAATACTGTTACGCTTGGCGAACGCGAGGATTTGTTGAAAACAGAAATCTTTGTCAGCGA
>CADARW010000080.1:14426-24875 GCA_902790405.1 uncultured Bacteroidia bacterium | reverse complement strand
GCCGTGGTCGGTGACCGTCGGTGCGCTGAGCGACAAGGTTCCGCCGTCGCAGACTGCTGCAGGTGCGCTGATGTCGGCGATTGAAGGCTCGTCGGTGACAGTGATTTGTACTGCATTGCTGTAAACCGTGCCGCAGGTGTTCGTTGCGTAGTATCTCAGGTAGTAGTTGTTCTGCGAGTAGGTGACTGCTGTTGACGGGTTGAAGGCTGTGTAGCTGCTTCCGTTTGCAGATATCTGCCAGCCCTGTGCGCTTCCAGCCCTGTGCGCTTACTGCTGCTCCGTGGTCGGTGACCGTCGGTGCGCTGAGCGACAAGGTTCCGCCGTCGCAGACTGCTGCAGGTGCGCTGATGCTTGCTATCGTAGGTGCTGCTCCTATCTCCACCTCCACGCTTGCCGTACTTTGGCATACGCCACCTGCTATCTCAAATCCTTCGCGCGAACCAGATATTATAGTTCCGCCGTTTACGATTATAGCTTCGTTTAGAGTTGCATCTGCGCTAACGGGTCCTGCCGAAGTGTTGGAACCTATGCCATCGGTTAAAGGTACGGCTATGGTTGCCTCGGTGTTGGCGACAATTGCAGACACACCGTTCTGGGTTATCATATCGTACTGGCGGTATGTTCTGCTTGTTACGGTAACGCTATATGTTCCGCTATTTTCGACATGATACGGGAATGCATCATCGCCGGAAGCATCATCGCCCCAGGTGTAGAATATTTCGTTGCAATGCACATCCGAAACAGTAGCCGTAATATCGTAGCTTTCGCAAGCAGAAACAGGCGAGGCCGGGAAATCATTTATTGTCGGCGACTGACCTACGGTAATGGTTGTCGATGCAGATGCACCTATAGAAAATTCTTTTGCCATAAAAGCCCCCGGTCCTCCCTCAGAATAATCAAATTCATTTGATGATGACACCGTGGTTCCACTTGTATGTCTAAAAACAGTAACTTTTCCATTGCCATTTATAGTACTTGTACGATATGGAGTTCCTGTTGAATTCAGAGGAGAGCTTGACAAATAAGCTTCTAAACCTGCATTATTTGATATAAAAGTTTGTATTTCGCTAGCCGACGGCACATACCATCCGCTTGATACTACATTATAAATACTAGTTGATGTATTGGTTTCATTTTCATAAAGGCGTGCAGTTGCTTCAATACCAGACATAGATGTAGTATTAATATATTGACTTGAGAACACACCACCACTACTTACCTGAGAATTCAATACCGTAAACGAGTTGCCCGATACCGACATGACATAACATGCTGTTCCACTTGGAGCCAAATCTCCATTTGAATCGGTATGTAAAACTTGACCTATTGTGTACGAGGCTCCGCCACCACTTTCCGTCACCTCGCAGGTAAACGTATAATTACCAGCTGCCATTGGCGTTACTGTTACTGTTTCCGAATCGGTAGCCGACCATGTAACAGTGTTCGGTGTTGCACTCCACGAGTATTGTGGATTGGTGAAGCCTGTTGCCGTGGCCGTGAGAGTTGTTCCCTGTCCCGAACAAGTTGCGCTTGCAGACGAAATGCTAACGGATTGTGGAATATTGACCGTAACAACCAGATTTGCCGAAGCGGAACAATAGTTTGCAGTTTCGGCAAACGACGCCGTAACAGTGGTATTTCCTTGTGCCACAGCGTGAACACTACCTCCTGCCTGGGTAACTATTCCAGATGGTGACGATGACCATGACGGAGACGAGCATCCATCGGCATCTAAAGTAGAAGCAGCGTTGTAGTCTGCACCGCCAACGAGAAGAGTTGTAGCCGAAGGTGAGAACGAAGGACTAGGCTGTTTTCTGACAACGATGTCCTTAGTTGCCGAAGCTGAGCAACCTGCGTTGTCCGAAACTGTTACCTTATAAGTTATTGTGCTTGCCGCAGAACCTGTATTTGAAGGCGTTACGGTAACGGTTGCTGCGTTGGACGAGATTGTTGTTGTTCCGCTTCCCGTAGCAGAGTGGCCCCATGTGTAAGAATATGGGCTAACGCCACCGCTTGCGCTTGCTGTGAGAATTTGCTGTGTACCCGAACATGTTGGAGTTGTGCCACCGCTGATTGAAACTGTGGGGGCTTCGCAGGCAGGGGTGATGCAGAATTTGGCATTAGGAAGGGAAGTTGATGTACTTTTGTTGTTACTATAACTGCTCCAATTCCCATCATAAGTTGCGGGAATCGGATCTGTACCATCGCTATATGCATAAACTACTTGGTTATTTGTAGTTGAAGTATAATAGAAACTGGAAGAAGAAAAACTACTTATTAAACCACAATGGACTGCAATTATGAGGTTGCTTGTACCGTCATATTCGAATGGTACATCAAGTTCAAACTCATTCCAACCAGCAGTAATGCTCCAAGTGGAATGACTATTGAAGTCATACACTTTAGTCAAATTTCCACTGACACTGACAAAATCAGTGTTACTAGAAAATGAAGTTTTAGTAGTGTGTCCTATGTATATTATAGGCTTGCGGGCATAGGAATTTGAAGCAGAAGAATTGAATGCTATCTTGTTGATTGTACAAGGTCCATCTATACCAACGGCTTCCAACTGCGAAGTAGTGTATATCATCTGAACATAACTGCTCTTATAGTTGCCGTATAAAGGTGCGTATCCTGTAGTACTTGTTCCTGTTCCCAATGCGTGGCAGTTAGAAGGTGTAAATTCGCAGGTAATCCATTCGCTTTCGTCGCCACCGCCGCAGTTTGATTTAACACGGGCATAGTAGGTGGTCTCGGATGTAAGACCAGAAAGTACTTTTGATGGTGTACCGCTAACATTTACTGAAGTTGCTCCTGTGAAATCTGAAGCCGTGCCGTATTCAAGAACCCAGTTGGTGGCAGAACCTCTTTCCGTCCAGCTTAATGTTGCTCCAGTGGCTGTAATGTTGGATGCAGTAAGGTTGATTGGCTTAGGGCAGGTTGAAATATTGATATCATCAATGTAAGCACCATTTACTGTCCTACTTGAATTTGCCGCGTCAATCATAATGGCAATGTAATCGCCAGTTCCCGTCAGTGTATAGGAAAATTCCTGATATGATGTGGTAAGCGACTGTTCGTCTATCATAACAAAAGTGCTGGCATCGGTCGGATCTGTCATTCTACCTATCTTGAATGTACTGCTGGCGTTATATCCTTTTGCCCATAAGCTGATTTGCTTGCCGGAGAGGTCCTCCATTGGAGGCAAAATTGCATATTGGGGCTGAGGGTCGTAATCTGTATATGATGAATAGGATGAATAAAACTTTAGATAGTTTGATGTGGAGTGGGAGTATGTAGCAGGAGTATAACTCGACATAGTAGGATAATACTTATAAGTGCTATAGGAACATGTATTTATATAGTTCCAGCAGTTTGGCAAAGTACGCGATGTTGGCGTATAGTCCGATGCTACAGAATAACTATCGAAATTTTCGCTCCATGGATATGAAGTGACAGCCTCGCAAGCCGTCCTAAATGTAATCATAATAGGCTCGCTATAATCGCCACCACCACAATTGGCACGCACATAGAAATCGTATTCGGTATTAGGCTGTACAGAGTTTCCTGTTCCATAATTTATATTTGCAGGCACATTGCTGTGCGTATTTGATGTTATCACATTTGCCCCACTCCAGTCGGGAGTAAAACCATGGTCGGCACAAAGATACTGCCACTGAGTTTCGGCTCCACCAGCATCCCAAGCCAATTTTGCACTGGAAGAGGTAATGTCGGAAACGGTAAGGTTGGAAGGCTTGAGACACGTTGGAGCAACACGAACATTGATGTCGTCAACAAACCAATACCATGATGAAGAACCTGAATTATGCTTGAAAGCGAAATAACTTCCAGCTGGGGCACTTGACATAATATATTCTTTATAAGCATAAGTAGTTCCTACACTACAATTATATGAATCTACAGAAACAAATGTAGATGCATTATTAGGATCTGTAACATATCCGACATAAAAATCTCCACTGTAACTCCCTTCTGGTTTTGTCTGAAACGAAAGTTCAAGGTTAGAAATTTCTTCAACAAATTGAGGTAATACAATTATATTATCACTAGTGGCACCCGAAAATTTCAGAGCATTAGGGGATGTGTTAGGATTAGAATTTTCTACTTTAGCAGTTCCATTTCCTAACTTTGTCCAACAAGTAGGAATTGTACCAGTTGAAATACCATCGAAATTTTCTGAATATGGTATAGGTTCCGACCCGCATAAAAGTACACTTATCGCCACATCTACGCTTGGCATAACGAGTGTATAAGCATCGTCGTTACCAGTGGTTGCTGTACCAGAAAGAGTGCCAGCACTAGCAGAATAGCCTACAAGGTCTCCGCTGCCGCCATAGCTTAGATTTAAAGACAGATTGTCACCATTGCCAGCATAGATTGTTCCACCATATTCTATGCCATTGCTATATGCGGTAATGCCACTCACGTCGTATGTAGTAGGAGTGCCACTCATAGCCACGGTAACAGAACTTACACCGGTAACTGTGTAGGCCTGTTTGCCTTGTTTGGTACCCAGCTTCGCAGCTTCTTCATTGTAGTAGCTGTTGGTAACAGTCATAATCAAATATTGGTTTCCATTATATCCGCTCGTGAAAGTGGCGTTATCAGTGATTCCATTGATATTAATGCTCGTAGGGGCGCAAAGGCAGTTCGTAAATGTGCTCATACCTTGATAATTACCAGCCCAACCATCACGACTTTGATGGAATCCGATGAAGCCACCCCATTTTTCCGATGTTGCCGAAAGACTTCCAGTAAAGGCACATCCGACAAAAGTCGGATTGTCGCCACCTCCTGACCTTCCAGCAAATCCGCCACAAGCACTACGGGTATCTATATAGGGGGAACGCGTTGATGTGATAGCAACATTACTGACGCAGTTGTTGAAGGTGCTGTTCCCATACATACCACCGCAGAATCCAGCTGCATCATGGTAACTAGAGGTAATGGTACCAGTGACTACCAAATCATTGATGGTTGCGTTTTGTATGGCATAGAAAGGAGCACAATAATCGCCTGTAGCCGTCATGTTGACGGTGATGGTGTTGCGGTGTCCTTCAAAGGTGCCTTTGAAAAATTTGTCTGCCGAACCTGCTTGGTTGGATTGTGAGTTAATGCTGATATTAGCACGAAGATGTACCGTTTCTCCAGCATAATCGTGACCACTGTTTACACAATTGCAGAACTCTTCCCAGTCGGCATTAGAGGTAATGGTTGTGATACAAGAAGAGGATGCTGAGGTAACATTTATATCGTCAAGATAAATGTATGCATCGCCACTTCCATAGTTGCTTGTTCCCTTAAATACAATTACGACATTATTATTTCCACAATATGATGAAATATCAATAGTCTTTTCTGTCCAGGTTGATGCACCTGTCAAACCTGTGACAAGAGAAGTTGTATATGTAGAGCCACCATCAGTAGATATATACACTGAGAAATCACCACCAGTAGGATTCTTGTACCAGAAAATCAGTTGTGCACCCGACAATGCAGACAAATCTAGCACAGGAGTCTTTAGCATATTGGTATAGTTATTCGGATTGATATAAGAATTAAATCTCAGACCAACTCCTTCATGACCTGTTGCATAATAATTCCATTTATAGGAAGCGGTGGTAGTGGTTCCATCTGCGTTATCCCAGCAATAAGGAATACCAGAAGATAAAGAATTGAAATTTTCAGTCCACGGGAAAGAGGTAATTTTTCCACATAATGTTGTAAAAGAAGTTATTTTGTATGTGCTATTTTCACCACTACAAACACTCTGCACTCTAGCTTGATATTCTGTATTAGAATCTAGCGTTGACAATGTGGTTGTGGTTAGCGTTGTGTTAGAAAGAAAAGTTGTCCAATTCGCATCCGAAACTTTCTTGTACTCTAAATTATATCTGCCACTACCACCACTCCATGAGAGAGTTGCGCCATTACTAGTAACTGCGGAAGCAGAAATGCTATTTGGACTAGAACATGATATAACACCAGGCGTATAGGTAAATGTGGCCTTAGGAAGAAATGACTGTGCTGTTCCCGTACCAGAACCAGAGTTATAACGAGAAGAACCAGAAACAGCACTAATACCAGTGAAGGTTGTGGTGTTATAAGTAGAGCTTTTAGTCCTAACAATCATACCTATTAGCAGGTTGCCACCATTATAAGTATAAGGAGTACTTAATGTTATCTCCATAGTGGCATTTTGGTTACTCAATGTACCTGTCCATACTGAGGTAAAATTGGCAGGACCATTAAGGCTGCTGATTGTGGTGCCGTCCACTTCGCCCATATAAACTTCAACTGTCGGGTTTCCCCATGTACTCGGATTATTGGTAATGTAGAAGGCCAATTTGGAAATGGTGCCACCTATCATGTTACTCATTCCATATGTTTCTGCTGGAATAACGAATTCCGAATTTTGATTATTTGTATCAACATATAAACCGTAAATCGGAACATAATTACATGTTGTTGTAGTTGTCCCTGATACGCTTCCGTCACACACAGTAAGTGTTGTTTGTCCCCACGCCTTTCCACCTACCAGCAAGCAAAGCAAAACAGTCAATACAGTTAAGAGTGAAGAGTTAAGGGTTAAGAGTTTTCTGCCCTTCGAGTGACCCTTCGATACTTCGACAGGCTCAGTACACCGCATGTTCAGTGTGCTGATGTTCATGGTGCAAGAATTATCGCTATTTACATTATATATTGTGTTTTTCATTGTTCTGTCCTCCTATTTATTCGTTGCACTCTGGGGTTGCACTTACGGTTGATGATAGCGGGTTGTCGGCGCAATAGTCGCCTGTGCCAGTGGGTTTTATGGCAAAGTGGTACTCAACGCCGTTGGTGAGACGCAGGGCATTGTATGGCGAGGTTTGCGCACCTGCATTATATACATTCTCGAGCCCGCTGTTGGGGTCGTTCACGCCATAGTAGAGAGTATAGGAAACGCCAGTGGTAGCCGTCCACGAAACCTGCAGCTCGCGCCCGCCAGTGTTGGTCTGGGTAACGGAAAGAGATGGGTCGGGAACGGGGGTACAGGTGAAGAACTTGGGCATACCTTTGTTGTCGTCATTGGAAGAGGCATCCACCCAAGTGTAATATGTGTCTCCACCGTTATTTGCAGAATCAACCCATGCATTAAGGATTTCGTAGAAGTTAACACTAGTTCCATACGGGGTTCCATTCACGGTTACTCCATCTGTAAGTTTATTATTGTTGTAATCGCTATGATTAAAAGGACGAGACATATAAAGAGATGCACCAGATGCACCACTACCCATGACATTTATACCACCATTTGTTCCACAATTATTCCTCGGATAACAATGCTTTAGTTCTGAATTTATTAGCCTATACCCAGCAATTCCTCCTGTATTGGAACCTGAATTTGATACAGTTCCTCCATTATAGCTATTCGACATTTTTCCATTACAATTGCCAACAATTCCTCCTATATAACTGCCAGAATTTCCATTGCTTATTACATCTCCAATATTGTAGCAATTATTAACTGTAGAATTCTGACTAAGCTCTCCTATCAAACCTCCCATATATAATTCGTCTGAAGTTAAATTTCCTGTACAACTGACATTTGCTGTATTATACGAATTATACACTTTTGCAGGATTGCCACATAAGCCAACCAGCCCCCCAATTTTTGATTTATTAGTGCTCTTAACCTCACTGCCGGTATTTGCACACTTGTCAATTATCAAATAACCATAAACAGCGGGAATTTGTCCTATAAGCCCCCCAACATTGCCATAATTTGCAGTTACCGTACCAGTATTAATACAATCAGTCATTGATGAAACAGTTATTGTATAATCGGTTCGGGAATCTTTAAAATAACCCAATATTCCACCTACAGAACCCCAACCAGAAACAGAGGCATAGTTTTTACATTCAGAAAACGAAGTCCAAGATGTAGCATAGTTGCTATTTGATGATGACGAATAACCGACTATTCCACCAACATTTGTTCCATTATAATTATCAGCACCAGTAATAGTGGCGGCAGCAGTATTTACACAATTAATAATTGATGTAGGGTAATTGGTTGCTGCAGATTCTCCAACAATACCACCAACCTTACCTCGACCAGCTATTTCGCCATAGTTTGTACAATTTTCTATATTGCTCTCATTTGCTACATATCCTACAATACCACCAACCGCATCATAACTAGAACAATTGATATCAGCATAATTCATACATCCTCTTATTGTGGAACTAAAACATGCCCCAACAATGCCACCTCTATTACCACCACCATCATTGGGGACTGCATGGTTTTCGCAATTCTCTATGAGACTAGCATCACTGGCTAATCCAACTATACCACCAACGCTAGTGATATTATATGTTATACTTCCTGTAACAATTACATTCTTTATCACAGCACCAGAAAGCTGTCCGAAAAGACCACCACCAGGAGAAGAAGCAGAAACAACATTTATATTTAAATTTATCGTATGATTGCCACCATCGAAATTACCACTGAATTTATGTGTATTATTACCAATTATTTTTTCAAAACCATTTATATCAGCTGTCACAATGAAATACTTATTATTCCATCCGTCATAATCAGCAATATGGTCGGCCATATTATTAAGATGAGTAACTGTGCTTATCTGATATGGATCGCTAGAGGTTCCTGCGCCACCACCAAAATATTGTCCCTGCGCCCACGCATTAAGCGAGAATAAAAGACAAAGAAGAATTAATAATGGATAATGGACAATTGATAATTTACAATTGACAATGGATAATGGACAATTAGCTTCGCTGAGCTGAAGGTTGACAATTGATAATTTTTTGCCAACAGCAGAATTGGCACCATTGCTTTGGGAAAATTGTTGTTTTCTACCAACTACACTAATATCTTGACAAGCCCCCCCCCCTGTAGACGAAAGAGTTAAGAGAGAAGATTCGATGATTTGAGGATTTGAAGATTCGAAGATTTTCGAATTTTCAATTTCGTTGGATTTTTTTAGGGTTGTATTGTTCATGGGTAATTTATAATTGACAATGGATAATGGACAATGGATAATTAATAATGGGGTTATGATAGAGGATTTGATAATTTGGGTATGCTGCTTCGATAAATGAGGAAACAGAATTATTTACAATAGGCTGATTATAAATGCTTTTACGCCACCCTATCGGGTTCGAGGCACTAGGGCATAATACATTGATAATGCGCAACACACTAAACAAATTCATAAAATAAAGTAACAAAAATAAAACAACTAACAATGGCGTAAAATTAAAGATTTTCAAAGAAACTATAGTACCTCAAAGAGGTTTTTATACAAAAGAAAAAGGAAGGAATATTTGAAGCGGGTTTGGAGAGAGAAAAGAAAGGAGAAAAGGATGAAGGGAACGACAACAGGAACAACACTATACAACTAGGGGTTCCTCGCAGGGCTCGGAAAAAAGGAAGAAAACGACAACTAGAACAACACCAAACAACAAAGTTCCTCGCAGGGCTCGGAACAACAAAAAAAGAAAACGACAACATGGACAACATAAGACAACAAGGGGTTTCTCACAAGGCTCGGAACGAATATATTTTACCACAAATTACACGAATATGCACGAATATGTTCCTCGCGGGGCTCGGAACGAAAAGAAGAAACGACAACAGAAACAACAATAAACAACAAGGGACAACAAGGAACAACAAGAGGGTTCCTCGCATAGCTCGGAACGAATATTTTTTACCACGAACCTTTAGCTCGGCGTAGCCAATTACACGAATATGCACGAATATGTTCCTCGCGGGGCTCGGAACGAAAAGGAGAAAACGACAACAGAAACAACAATAAACAACAAGGAACAACAAAGGGGGTTCCTCGCGGAGCTCGGAACGAATATATTTTACCACGAACCTTTAGCTCGGCGTAGCCAATGACACGAATATACACGAATGGGTTCCTCGCAGGGCTCGGTGAAAAAGTTGTCTGAGGTTGTCTGGGGTTGTCTTGGTTGTCGTAAAAAAAAGAAAAAATCCCCGCGGCGGGGAACCACGAGGATTTTCAGTTGTTTTATTTATGCGTGTTTGTGCCTATTTTTTATTGTTTTACAACCTTCCTATTGATTACAAAGTCGGCTGTGCTAACCCTTACCGTGTAGGTTGCCGGTGGCAGATTACTGAGATTCAAGACGGTCTCGTAGTAATTCTGCGGCGAGGCTACCTTGTCGGTGTAGATGAGCTTGCCAAGCATGTCGTAAACATCAATGCGGGCGGGACGGTTGTCGAAATTGTCGAGCTCCAAGGTCAACTCGCCGTAGAACGGGTTCGGGTAAGCCTGAACATCGGGCTCGCCAGCTGCCGTTTCGATGCAGTTTACAACCACGATATCCGAAACAGAACGTGTACCGTCGTAGTCAACCTGAACGAGGCGATAGTAGTTGTCGCCACCG
>CADARW010000080.1:0-14358 GCA_902790405.1 uncultured Bacteroidia bacterium | reverse complement strand
ATCGTCGGAATGCTCTACAATGAGGTAATCGTTGTTGCGCTCGGTGACGGTTGTCCACTCTACGAGAGCCGACTTGCCATCGCAGGTTGCGGTGAACGAGGTAAGCTCGATTGGAAGGACAATGGCTTCGGTCTTCGAACCAAACGTAACAATGCCATCGAATGCACCCGAACGGGTATAATTAATGCTTGATATTCCAGTTACGGTTATCGTCTTGCCTTCGTTTTCGACATTAGCAGTACCGCCGATGTTCTTCCAGCAGTCGTAGTGTGCCGCGGCGTTAATATTTGCATTTATACCATTTGCGGTGGCTCCGTCGTGGAAGTGCGCCGTGGCGACATCGGCATCGACCTTGAGAGTGATGCCGCTCAACGATGCGCTTCCCGATATGCCATTCAGCTGCCAGAACTCAAAATTGCTGACATGTTCGAAGCGGTTTGCATCGTCGCTGCTGCACATATCGTTTATGCTCCACCAGCGTGGATAGTTGTCGGGGGCTTCGGTCGAGTAGCCGTGTCCGTCGGCCGAAGCGTTGTTGAACCTGAGGTTAATGCCAGCGCGCGAATTGTTGGCGATTGTAGCCTCCATTGTTCCGAGGACGCCGTTGCTGCCAGTCGGGAAAGTGAATGCGCCATTGCCAAACTTGGTTACCCGTCCATCAACATGGCTGGCAAGGTTTGCGCCAGAAGACGTTGCTCCCGACACAAAAGTCATATCACCTTCGACCACGCCCTTTGTAAAGGTTGCAAGACCATGTACCGTTATGCCGTGCGGGGCAATAATCTTCTTGTTGTCGACCGTCTGAGCGAAGGTCACGTTACCGAATTCCATTGCGCTCGTCAATGTCTGGTCGGCAGCACCGTTCAGTTCGATAGTACTGCTGTTGTCGGCTACAAATGTACCATTGTTGATTATTGAACCTGCAAGTTGCAAAGTAACGTTCTCCTGTATATGCACTTCGGCGCCGGGTGCTATCTCGATGGTATTTACGGTTGCATCGGAATTCATATATGCCTGCTGAACGTCGTTCAAGCAAGTGCCAGTACCGCCTAAGGCAATGTAGTAGTTCTTAGCCTCGGTCGGCAAAGCGGATGCCACGGTGTAGGTTCCGTTGTTATATTCGTACCAGTTTGATGCAATATTCCAGTTCGACGTTCCGCCTCTCCAAACGTAGTCGTAGGTAGATGTAATGGAGATAGATGGAGCGTTGACGGTAATCTGTACTCCCGTATTGCTATTTGAACCACAAGCATTTGTCGCAGTGTACCTTATATAATATCCATCCTGGTTCTGCTGCAGGTTGCTGTTTGTAAATGGCGTGTAAGTGCCATTCTGCGAAGAGCTTATCTCCCAGCCTTCGGCAGTGATACTCGATCCGTTTGAAGTAACTGTCGGTGTAGTAAGATCAAGCGGTTCGCCTACGCATATTGCATCGGGGGCAGTTATTGGAGAAACGGAAGGCCGGTCGTTGACGATGATTTGAATGGTATTGCTGTAGACCGTGCCGCAGGTGTTGGTTGCGTAGTATCTTATGTAGTTGCCGTTCTGAGAGTAGGTAACCGCTGTTGACGGGTTGAATGAACTATAGGTGCTTCCGTTTGCAGAAATCTGCCAGCCCTGTGCACTGACAGCTGAACCGTGGTTGGTGACCGTCGGTGTGCTAAGTGACAAGGTTTCGCCGTCGCAGACTGCTGCAGGTGTGCTGATGTCGGCGATTGATGGCACGTCGGTGATAGCTACCGACACCTGCTTGGTCGTCATTGCTGTACAGCCGCCGACTGTTGCCGTGGCTGTTACGGTGTAGGTCGTATTGGCTGTCGGGCTGACGCTTATTGATGCGCCCGTGCCGCCGTTGCTCCATGCGTAGCTCATTGTGCCGTTGTTGCCGCTTGCGCCAGCGGTGAGTGTCGACGAACTGCCGAGGCATATCGTTGCTGGACTAGCAGATGCCGTAACCGTACCGACTGCAGGGTTGTTCACTGCTACCGATACTTGCTTGGTCGTAGTTGCGATGCAGCCGCCGACCGTTGCTGTGGCTGTTACGGTGTAGGTTGTATTGGCTGTCGGGTTCACGCTTATTGATGCGCCTGTGCCACCGCCACTCCATGCATAGCTCATGGTTCCTGTGTTGCCGCTTGCGCTGGCTGTAAGAGTTGACGAACTGCCGAGGCATATCGTTGCTGGACTAGCAGATGCCGTCACCGTTCCGACTGCAGGGCTGTTGACAGCTACAGATACCTGCTTGGTCGTAGCCGCTGTACAGCCGCCTACCGTTGCCGTAGCCGTTACGGTATAGGTTGTATTGGCTGTCGGGCTCAGGCTTATTGTTGCGCCAGTGCCGCCGTTGCTCCATGCGTAGCTCATGGTTCCTGTGTTGCCGCTTGCGGTGGCTGTAAGAGTTGACGAACTGCCGAGGCAGATAGTTGCAGGACTAGCCGATGCCGTCACCGTGCCGACTGCGGGGTTGTTGACAGCTACAGATACCTGCTTGGTCGTAGCCGCTGTACAGCCGCCGACTGTTGCCGTAGCCGTTACGGTGTAGGTTGTGTTGGCTGTCTGCCGTAACCGTACCGACTGCAGGGCTGTTGACTGCTACCGATACTTGCTTGGTCGTCGTTGCGATGCAGCCGCCTACCGTTGCCGTGGCCGTTACGGTGTAGGTTGTGTTGGCAGTCGGGCTTACGTTGACTGATGCACCCGAGCCGCCGTTGCTCCATGCGTAGCTCATTGCGCCGTTGTTGCCGCTTGCGCCAGCGGTGAGTGTTGACGAACTGCCGAGGCAGATCGTTGCAGGACTAGCAGATGCCTGTTGACGAACTGCCGAGGCAGATCGTTGCAGGACTAGCAGATGCCGTAACCGTACCGACTGCAGGGCTGTTGACTGCTACCGATACTTGCTTGGTCGTAGCCGCTGTACAGCCGCCTACCGTTGCCGTGGCTGTTACGGTGTAGGTTGTATTGGCTGTCGGACTCACGCTTATTGATGCGCCGGTGCCGCCATTGCTCCATGCGTAGCTCATTGTGCCGCTGTTGCCGCTTGCGCCTGCTGTGAGTGTTGACGAACTGCCGAGGCATACCGTCACAGGACTAGCAGATGCGGTCACCGTACCGACTACTGGGCTGTTCACTGCTACCGATACCTGCTTGGTCGTAGCCGCTGTACAGCCGCCGACCGTTGCCGTGGCTGTTACGGTGTAGGTCGTGTTGACCGCCGGGCTAACGCTTATTGATGCGCCCGTGCCGCCGTTGCTCCATGTGTAGCTCATTGTGCCGTTGTTGCCGGTTGCGCTGGCTGTAAGAGTTGACGAACTGCCGAGGCATACCGTTGCAGGGCTAGCAGATGCCGTCACCGTGCCGACTGCTGGATTGTTGACAGCTACTGATACCTGTTTGGTCGTAGCCGCTGTACAGCCGCCTACCGTTGCTGTGGCTGTTACCGTGTAGGTCGTGTTGACAGTCGGGCTGACGCTTATTGTTGCGCCTGTGCCGCCGCCACTCCATGTGTAGCTCATGGTTCCGTTGTTGCCGGTTGCGCCTGCTGTGAGTGTTGACGAACTGCCGAGGCAGATGGTTGCAGGACTAGCCGATGCCGTCACCGTGCCGACTGCTGGGTTGTTAACGGTTACCACAGCATTTCCGGTTAAATTTGATGCCGAGCATCCAGAAGCATCGGTAAGTGCTGTTAATGTGTATGTTGTTGTAGTTGTTGGCGAAACAGATACTGTTGCAGGACTGCTGTTTGCAGTACCGCTTGTACCGTCGCTCAATGTATAATTAAATGGTGCAGAACCAGTAAATGTTAGCCTTACCGATGAATTTGAGCCATTGCATATAGCCGAAGATCCCGAAAGAGCAATTGTACCAGTAGGCCTATCGTTTATGGTTATCAGTTTCCAAATTGGTATAGAAACACCACAGCAGTCGCTCTTAATAGTGAGCTTTATATAATAGGTACCAGCGTCAAGATCAAGAGCATTCAAGTCTATCGTGAACTTAGTGCCTGTGGCATCACCGTTTGAAGCAGCAATTGCAGCATGTGCATAATATTGCGTATTGCCATCTGATGAAAGCAATCGCCATTGTAATACATCACCTTGCTGTATAGTACCGCCATAGGTATAATTAGCAGAAATGCCGGAACAGATGGATTCGTCGCCATTTATTGCACCCAAATTTCGAGTCTGTGTGATATATATCCGAGGGCCACCGTTCACTGGGGTGTATGTGCCAGTAGAACCATATCCAACAACTATATTTGTAGAACTAGTTGTATATGAAGAAGTCGTCTCGGTAACATCCTTAATTAAAGTACCATACTGACCACTAGCCCACGAGCCAGAAGACCTGCCGAGCGAGATCTGCGAATTTGTACAGCCTTGCTTTGATGACGATCCGTAGTCAGCTGAGCTAAGAATTGCATTAGGAGCAGTAGCATAGCCAGAAGTTGTTGGGGTGCATACTCCCGCAGTAGTTACTTGTGCAATCTTGTAGGATACACCATTGGCTCCTTGTTCTCCGTGACCACCAGCGCCACCAGCACCGCCATTGCCACCACGACCACCACGACCACTTTCTTCTTCTACACCAAAAAATCCTGCAATTCCACCTGGACATCCGCAACCGCCATCGCCACCAGTACCACCAGTACCACCAGAGCCACCAGCACCGCCAGTGCCACCAGCACCGCCAGAACCAATTGTACCTGAAACAATATTACAATTAATGAACCTATTAGCTAATGTTCCCGACGACCTGTCGTCGTACAGATAAGCTCCAAACGAAGAACCTCCGCTATAACCGCCAGCACCACCTGTACCACCTGTACCACCAGCGCCGCCGCCGCCGCCAGAGCCACCAGTTCCACTGCATGCACCTAAGTCTGCATCGGTGCCGCCACCGCCACCGCCGCCACCGCCACCTTTACCATTGGTGCCAGTGCCGCCATTTCTAGCAGTTGTTCCCTTGAAATATTCACCAAAGTATGTTGAATTATTACTTACTGATGCCTGCCCGGTAGTATATGATGGAGTTCCTGTTGAACCTGCAGCACCAGTACTTCCCGTTCCACCAGTCTCACCCACTCTTAAACCATCGTAATCACCACCTGCGCCACCAGATGCGCCACCACCGCCAGGATAGCCATTGCTTCCAACATGTCTATTAGAACCACCAGCACCTCCTGCGCCACCTCTTATAGAGCTTTCGCTACTGTATGAGTTTGTTCCTCCAGAGCCACCTGTAGAGCTACAACTATTACCGCTACTTCCTGCGCCACCATCTTTTCCCCTAGTTCCAGATGCTCCTGTCCGTCCTGCACTTGCATTTCCAGGCATCAACTGGCAACGGACAAACTCGTAGTTACTACAAGATTTTAGGTGAACTGCGTATGTAGAAATACCATAATTTGAAGCGGTGACAATTTCTGTAGAATTATTGAGATCCGATGCTGTATATAATCTAATGTTTGGCTTAGAACTTTGAGTAGAGCCTAAAGTCGTTGTCGAAGCAGTATAATCATCACTATCTGTATGATTATATACAAATTGACTAGATGCTGAAGTACAATAGACAGAAACAGAACAACCACCTGTGGTTGTACAACCAGTTCCTAATATCATAACTTCTAGACTACCGCCTGTATAATTGAATTGTGATATTGGAATAATATTCCAGCCAGTAGTTATATTAATAATTCCATTATACACTTGTGTAGCTCCAGTAATAGTTGTCGACCATGTATCACTATTCGATAAGGATGTTGCATTTGAATTCTTTAAATATATAGTTACCCTTCGAGAAACGCCATCAGAAGGAACATCAGTTAAATAAGACACATTAAATCCTATAGCCCTTATACTCATAGCTTCCCCACCAAGTTCAGAACTTGTATATACAAAATGACTCAATAAATGCTCCCATAATCCTGGGATTACATCCGAAGATGTTGAGGTGCCATCTCCCCAACTTGCACTATATGTAGAATAAGCCATATTAGTTACCGACCCCGATGCCAATGTCGAAGTCGTAACATTAGCAGTAGTTACCTTTACATCTTGCAACTTGAATCCACTTATGCTATTTCCTTCGAGTGCGACAATACGTGGAGCAGATGTTGTTCCCTCCACATTATCGGCAGTCCTACTTATTACAGTTTCTGCCGTTCCCTTCGTCCAAACTCCGCTTGTGGTGTTGGCTGTCCACTGACCATCGATTATCACGTTGCTCTTAAGACTTACGGAATTTGAAATGCTATAAGTTCCGCTTGCCATACGGATAATCGCTGGATTTGAAGCTGTTCCACCCGTTGCAAGAGTAAGAGCCTTGGCAAGCGTCTTTACAGGTGCTGTAGATGAGCCGTTATTGTTGTCGTTACCACTAGTGTGCACATAAATAATCTTTGGTGAACATGCAGAAGCCGAACCTCCGGATTGTTCATTTACAATAATTGGAATATCAACGGAGGCAGTACAAGTCGTTCCACTTCTGCTAGCAGTAACATAATATGTAAGTCCCGTATTAGCAGTACCAGTTATTGGCGTACTGTTTCCAGAAGTGCCGTAGTTGCTTGTCCATGAGTAGGATGTGAAACCACTAAGCGGAATGGAAATCGCTGCTCCTGGTGCATAGGAAGACGAAACAGTGTATGAAATTTCGTTAGGATAGATAGTAGCCGTAACGGGTACACGCGGAGAACTTTCGCATTCACTTGCAGTGTTGTATGTGGTCACATATCCTGTTGTTGTAGTACTTATGTTCGGATAAGTCCACGAATTACCCTGATTCATAATAGAACCGCCCGACGAAGCGGAATACCAGCGGCATGTGTTGCCGTTTGAACCAGGCGTAGCCGAAAGGGCAACAGAACCTTCGCCGCAACGGTAGTTTGATGTTACCGACGGAGCTTCCATGGTCGGACAATTAATAGTAAGGGTATATGAAGTATTATCCGCACAATAGTCGTTTCCAGCAACGCTCGAGGCTGTTATTGTAACCGTACCTTTCTTGTGTATCGTAACTGTACCGTCGGAAGCTACCGAAGCAATAGTCGGATCGCTTGATGAATATGTTATTGGTCTATTGTGCAGATTTTGCAAAGTAGTATTTCTGTAGCTGTTTCCGTTTTGTCCGTATGTAACACTAACCGAAGATGTTGTATATGAAAGGTTGGGTTCGTTACAAGTAAAGCACTGTATTGATATATTGGCTACAGAACTAGCAGAAGCGACTTCTATTGTAGAAATTGTAGCCGTAATCTTTGCCTGACCATTGCCAGAACGGGAACCCCAGAACCGCCTCCATGTCCCAGAAGCACTTCTGCGGAATATGTATCACTATAGGTATTGTAATTTCCCCCGCCATACCAGCCGCCACCACCGCCGGCAGGACCATATCTATAATTCGTTCCGTTTGTCACGCTTGCTCCTTGTCCAAACGAGGCACCGTATCCCGCTGTGGTTTGATTGGCTGTATAGGTATGACTACCGCTGGAATATCCGTTTGAAGTTGAACCACCACCAGCATATCCTATAAATCCACCATTTGTACTAGTTCCATTATTTAAATAATAACCGCTGCCGCTACCACCACCAGCCACAATAAGCACATTGTCTTGCTGCGAAGACAAAGAACTTAACACTCCAGTAACTGTCGCAATATGTGTAGCACCACCGCCACCCTGCGGCAATGACCATCCGCCACTATAATAATGAACAACCGAATTACCACCGCCATTATAACCGCCAGCTATGGATGCTCCACCAGTAGTCGGTGTCGTTGTATATGCAGTAGGTTGTTGGCCAACTACTACATACAAAGTACTACCAGCAGTTGGAGAATTTAATGTTCCTTTAGAATAACCTCCGTAACCACCATAATAAGTTGAACTATAGGAACCTCCCTGTGCACCCCATACTTCTAACTGGAGTGATGTTGCACCTGCTGGAACTGTATATGTCTGCACACCGCCAGTATAATTAAATGTCTGTATAGAGGAAGTTGTACTTGCAACCCTTTTTTCCAAACGGCAATATACTTGTGCGCCATCTGCAGCAGGATAACTGAGAGTATTGTTATTCGGGCCTGACACTCCACTAGTAATTTCGGCAGTACAAGCAGAGTTTGAGTACCAATAAAAAGCGTAGCTCGAAGGCAAAAAGCCAGAGACTGTTGCCAATAGTGTCACATTCTCTGTGCCGCAAAGTGGCAGAGGATTGGTATTTTGCTGAGTTATGGTAAGTGTAGGAAGTACTACATTGACTGTATGTGTTGCTGAAGCTTCGCAATTGCCACCATTTTCGGAAATAGTTGCGGTAATTGTTGCACTGCCAACGCCTACGCCAGTTACGACACCATTAACAACTGTTATCACATTTGTATTAGATGATGAGTACGTGATAGTTCCGCTACCTGCCGATGGAGTTGCAATGCAATTTATGGTTGAACCTATAGCTACAGAAGTTGGACTGGAGCCGAAGGAGAGGGTACGGGGGGTACAAGGCACTACACAAGTACGAGAAATGGTAAATGTCCCTGTGGTAGTGTTACCTGAGCTATAATGTGCTACATAAACATAATACCTAGTGCCAGATGTTGTAGGAAAAGTATAGGTTTCTGTAGCTGTACTAGCATCTTTAGACCCAACCCACGTAAAATTGCCACAAGATCCGCTCACTACAACCAATTCATGGTCAAACGTAGTCGTAGAGGTTAATGTTGTTTCTCCGCCAGTACCCATAAAGGTGTACCAAACACCATAGTTTGAAACATCGGCGCTACTCGGCAACCCATGTGCCGTACCCGGAGTTCCTACCGTAGTGCCGTTCAGCGATGCTCCGCAATCCAACGTGATGGCGTTAGCGCAGGTGTAGTTTGAAGGACCTGCGCACGAGCTGCTGATGGTAAATGTACCAGTGTTAGAACTTGTACCACTTGTACCATAATATGCTACATAAGCATAATACCTCGTACCAGATGTTGTAGTGAAAGTATAGGTGTCATTACTACCGCTTCCCCCATTATCGGCGGAACCCACCCATGTGAAGCTCCCGCACGAACCACTGGCAACGGAAATCTCGGTATCATAGCCCGAAGCAGGCGTTACGGTGATTGTCGTTTGTCCGCCAGTACCAATAAAGGTGTACCAAACACCATAATTTGAAGTGGATGCGCTACTCGGCAATCCGTGGGCTACGCCTGTAGTTCCTATTGTTGTTCCGCTGAGCGTTGCACCGCAATCAAGAGTGGTGGCAGTGGCACAAGTAGCATTTGCAGGCGGAGGACACTCACGGCTGATGGTGAATGTGCCTGTAGTAGTGCTTGTTGAGCTATAATGTGCGACGTAGACATTATATCTGGTGCCGGAGGTTGTACTGAAAGTATAAGTGTCATTACTACCGCTTCCTCCATTATCGGCGGAACCCACCCATGTGAAGCTCCCGCACGAGCCACTGACAACTGAAATCTTGGTATCATAGCCCGAAGCAGGCGTTACGGTGATTGTCGTTTGTCCGCCAGTACCAGTAAAGGTGTACCAAACGCCATAATTTGAAGTGGATGCGCTACTCGGCAATCCGTGCGCCGCGCCAGAGGTTCCTACCGTAGTGCCGTTAAGCGTGGCACCACAATCAAGCGTGGTGGCGTTTGCGCAAGTAGAGTTTGACGGGCCAGAAGCAGCATACATGTAACGAAGTGTGTAGGAACCTGAAGCGCTTGAGCTGTATCCCGTGATATACAAGGATGTCCAACCGTCTTGAGTTGCAGTGTAGGTGAATTTCGATGCGGTACCACAAGCATCGTCATTATACGCCAAGCAACTTAAACTAGTGCTATAGCAACCATAACCATATCCAAACAGACCCATATAAGAGTCGAAACCAGAAGAACCTCCGTCATCAGAGCAGAGAGAGAAAGTGTACATTCTACCTTGTGTAAGGTAAAAGTCATAACGATTATAGTAATCACTTGAAAGCGTTCCCGACACCGACTGCCAACTAGTTGTCGCAGTGCTAGGATCGCTCACATAATTACAAGTCTTACTGCTGAACTTGGTTAGGTCTTGAGCATAATCCCACTGTGGAGCAAATACACAGCACACAAAAAATATCACGAAAAATCTAATTATACGCTGGTTGCTGAGTAATTGCCTAATATTCAACATTTCCCCACGAATAACGCTGTTGGCAGAGCAATATATATGGTTCATATCGGAAATGTTCGCGTTTCGGCGAACATTAACGTC
Source organism: uncultured Bacteroidia bacterium (assembly GCA_902790405.1). Taxonomy (GTDB): domain Bacteria; phylum Bacteroidota; class Bacteroidia; order Bacteroidales; family ML635J-15; genus Bact-19. The sequence goes on along the minus strand of CADARW010000080.1, from coordinate 4,121 downwards.
ATGATTATCAAAACTTAATATCATAAGTCAAACCTCCCTAAAATATACATCGGTCAAAGTTAATTAATTGTTAATTATCTACAATACTTGAATATATTAATTTATACTAAACGAAAATTAAAGAAGAAGAAAGATGCTTAAAACAAGATATAATATTCTTTTTCGAAGAATTTGCTTCAGACGCAAAAACTACCAGTTAAAACACAGATTATCAAAGTAATACAAAATAGAAAATTTAGATATTTCCACAAATTTTTCATATAAGCCAAGTGAAAAAATATATATGTGTAAAACACAGCCTTCTGTAAAACACAAAAATATGCCCCCAAAAACTCACAATCATAAATTAACTATATAACATAATGATTATCAATAAATAGTTTTTTAATAACATCCTAGAAACTATTTATACAAAAAATATTTCTTCGTTTTAAACGCGACCCTAACAATATTAGTTAATATTATGTTAAATATAGTAATTTTATAAAAATCTTGTCAGATTTTATGAAAATTTCGAGGTATGAACACTGCAAAATTTAATGACCTAATTTTCAACATATTAAAAAATAACTATTTTATAGAAAATAACTCACTGAAAACCACTAAACAACAAATAAAATATATTTCATCACAAAATTATAATACATTAATATTTAATGGATTATAACATTGTGATTCTATTCTAATTACATACAATAGGAAAAATATAGCGACGCAATGCATTGCTTCGCTATATTAAATCTTTGAACCAACCGAACCCGATGCAAAAGATTTGGTTTTTACAGGATTACCGTCTCTTCCATCCTCTTCACAAAATCAACAATCTGCGAAAGACTGCTGATGCCTTCGAGACGCATTATTAAACGCTCATTGTGTTGCTTGATGGTGAGGTTGCGGGGATTGTTCTGGGCAAATTGCAATATCGAAATGAATAGCTTCGACGAATAATAGTCCGACTTCTGGTCCTGCGGAAAATAACCGAGGAAAACGCCATTCTTGATGGCAATCTTTTGAAAACCAAGGCGCAATGCTGTCCAGCGCAATTTTACCATGTCGAACATCTTTTCGGTTTCGTCGGGAATCTTGCCAAAGCGGTCGATGAGCATAGCGCGGAACTTTTCCAGCTCCTGCATATCCTTCAGCTCGTCCATCTGGCGGTATAACTTTATGCGCTCCGAAGTGCTAGATACATAGTAGTCGGGAATCATCAGCTCGAGGTCGGTCTCCATGCTGCAGTCGCGCAATACGGGCGCATGTTCGCCTTCCTCGTCCTTGAAAACATCGTGGAACTCAGTCTCTTTCAGCTCGTCGATAGCTTCGTTGAGAATTTTGTTGTATGTCTCGAAACCAATGTCGGCAATGAAGCCCGACTGCTCGCTGCCGAGGATGTTTCCTGCTCCGCGAATGTCCAAATCCTGCAAGGCGATGTTTATTCCGCTGCCAAGTTCACAGAATTCTTCGATAGCCTTCAGACGACGGCGCGCATCGGGTGTGAGCAGATCGAGCGGAGGTGTGAGCAAGTAACAGAAAGCCTTGCGGTTGCTTCGTCCAACGCGCCCGCGAAGCTGATGCAAGTCGCTGAGACCGAAATTGTTGGCATTATTTATTATAATGGTGTTGGCGTTTGGAATGTCAACTCCGTTTTCGACAATCGAGGTACTTATTAGCACATCGTAGTCGCCACGCATAAAGTCGAGAATAATCTTCTCCAGCTCCTCGCCGTCCATCTGCCCGTGAGCAACGACGGTTTTCACCTCGGGACAAATCTTGGCTATTTGGTTCTGAACCTCGTAGATGTTCTGTATGCGGTTGTGGACAAAGAAAACCTGTCCGTTGCGTCCCACTTCGTAGTAGATTGCTTCGCGGATAACATCGTTGTTGAAGGCGTGAAGTTCGGTTGCAATTGGCTGGCGGTTGGGCGGTGGCGTTGTTATCACCGACAAGTCGCGAGCACCCATAAGCGAAAACTGCAGGGTTCGTGGAATAGGTGTGGCGGTAAGCGTGAGCGTATCAATGTTGACCTTCATCTGCTTGATTTTCTCCTTCACCGAAACGCCGAACTTCTGTTCCTCATCAACAACCAGCAAGCCCAAGTCCTTAAATTCTACCGACTTGCCTACGAGTTTGTGCGTACCTATAATAATATCTATCTTGCCCGACTTTAGGTCGGCAAGTGTCTCTCGGATTTCCTTCGCCGACTTCAGGCGGCTGATGTAGGAAACCGTCACTGGAAGATTTTTCAGTCGCTCCGAGAATGTCTGGTAGTGCTGCAAAGCGAGAATCGTAGTCGGCACAAGCACGGCCACCTGCTTTCCATCGACTACAGCCTTGAAAGCCGCGCGGATTGCAAGTTCGGTCTTGCCAAAGCCGACATCACCGCAAACGAGGCGGTCCATTGGCACTTCCGATTCCATGTCGGCCTTTATCAGTTCGTTGGTCTTGCTCTGGTCGGGAGTATCCTCGTACATAAACGACGATTCCAACTCGACCTGCATATACGAGTCGGGCGAAAATGCAAAGCCCTTCTGCTCGCGCCGTTTTGCATAAAGCAAAATCAAATCGCGTGCTATATCCTTGATATTCTTCTTGGTGCGTTCCTTCAGCCGCTTCCAATGCCCCGAGCCAAGTCGATGAATAACAGGCGGTTCGCCATCCTTGTCGCGGTACTTTGAAATTCGGTGCAACGAGTGAATGTTCACATAGAGCAAGTCGTTTTCTCCGTATGCCAGCGTGACAACCTCTTGCATACGCCCGTTGTGGTTGATTTTCTGCAATCCTACGAAGCGTCCGATGCCATTGTCAACGTGAACAATGTAGTCTCCTGGGTGCAACTCCTTAATTTCCTGCAATGTAAGTGCGTTCGCCTTCGAAATGCTCTTGGTGGAATATCGGTGGTAACGCTCGAAAATCTGATGGTCGGTATATACGCAGGTGCGGGTATCGCTATCGACAAAACCCTCGTGCAGCGAAGCATTCACGCCAACGAAGTCGGGATTTTCGCCCTTGTCGGCAAAAATGTCGCGCAGACGCTGCAACTGCTTGTCGTTGTTGCTGAAGATATAGGTCGTGAAACCGTTTTCTGAATTTTGCTTTAGGTTGGAAATAAGCAAGTCGAACTGCTTGCTGAAAGCAGGTTGCGGTTCGGTGGAAAAATGTATCTCGTCGGTAGCCGCAAAAAACGACCGCGACGACATCTCCACAATGGCACGCGCACTAGCCTCGGCGACAAATTGTTCCTTACCGATAAGGTTCGACTGCGGATTTATTATATAGGTATCCTCGTCAAGGATTTCTTTTTCCGAAATTTCACTGTAGCGTGTCTCGGCAAGCTTGTAATTCTTTTCTATACTGTCGATTACATAGTCGGGAGAATCAATCCAAAGCACAAAATCGCGATTTATAAATTCGAAAATCGAAATTCTGTCCTCCACGGTCTGCTTGTCGTAAATGTTGGGAATGATACGCACTTTGCGCAGTTTTTCGGTAGAGCCTTGTGTTTCGGGGTCGAACTCGCGGATTTTCTCAACCTTGTCGTCGTCGAAATCGATACGGTATGGTTTTTCGGCACCATACGAGAACACATCGATAAGGCTTCCTCGCACGGCAAAACTGCCCGGTTCGAACACAAAGTCGTCGCGGTTGAAATTCCAGTCGTTGAGCACATCGATAAGCTTTTCCATCGATAGTTCGTCGCCGACAGCCACATTGAAGGTGTTGCGCGTAAGTTCGCGGGTACGAATCACCTTTTCCATCACCGCCTCGGGATAGGTGACGATGACGAATCCCTTGCGTGTGGCGTTAAGTCGCGACAGCACCTCGGTCTGCATCACGATGTTCGACTTGTTCTCCTTCATGTACTCGATGGAACGCTTGAAGGCACTCGGGTAGAACATCACCGCCTCTTCACCAAGAATACCAACAAGGTCGTCGTACGAGTACGAAGCACTTTCCTTGTCGGGAAGCACAAGGCAGAAGGTTGTGCCCATATCGGCAAACGCGGCAGCCACGGCAAACGACTTTGCCGAACCAGCGAGACCGCTAAGCTGCACCTTTGCCTGCCCGCCGTTTGCCAGCAGGCTTGTCAGCTTGTCGAAGTTGGGGTTTTGCGATATGCGTGAGAG
>CADARW010000079.1 GCA_902790405.1 uncultured Bacteroidia bacterium | reverse complement strand
AGGCTGGAGCCTGGGCTGGAGCGAAATTAGGGGCTAAAATAGGTTCTTTTATTCCTGCCAATCCATTGGTTACCAAATTATTTGGATTTGTAGCTGGAGGAATTATAGGAGGAATTTCGTGTGCTCGATATGTAATCGCCGTTAACTTCTATCTGTGAAATGTAGTTGCTGACTTTCAGAATGTTTCCTTGCTTGTCGTACTTGAATATGGCTGTTCTGCCTTCCTGTCGGCGGCAGCCGCGGCAGGGATAGAATTTCGCTGATGTTGGCTGGTGTATGCTCTGCTTGTAGGTGCAAACGAACTTGGCATCGGTGCGTTCGATGGAGAAAGTGCGTTTGCGCTCGTTGATTGTAATTCTGCCAGTTGGCTTAAATACGATGGTTGTCGTTTGTCCGCCATTTTCGTAATCGTAGGTAAAGTCGTTGGTGGGTGTGTCGGGCCGATTGTCATCGAAACTGATTGTTTTGCTGCTCAGGCATTCTCCTTTTGTGTAGCCGTCGGGCGAATAGACAATCTTGTATTTGCTTTCGGTGTACGATTCCACATTGCCCTTTATGTTGCGGCGGTTTCTCTCGTCTGTTTGGGCATACGATGTGGCGAATACAAGCAGCAGAAATCCCAATATGGCAATTGCGGTTCTCATATTGTTTCCCAATCGTCGTGCGAGTTTTCCGAAACAATTACCGAAGGTGGCAACTGTTTTAGGATTTCGGTTGTGCGGTTTATTGTTTCGTTAAGTGACGCTAAGGTCGCAGCGATGTTGTCGTGCGGTATACCGATTGTAATCTGGCGGTTGCCATCGACGAGCAGCGACAATTTCGATTCGTAGGCAAAGTGTTCGATGTGGAAAGGAAAGTTGCTTCCTTTCAATTTGTTGTGTACTACAGCATCGATTGAAAGTATTGAAATGTCGATATTTTTTGTCTGCTTGCTGATTTCGACAAATATTTCGTTCCATTCCTGTTCCCACTGCGGATATTGGCGGTCGATCTCGACGAAAATTCGTGCTATGGCGTTTTCTTCGTTGCGTGTAACATCGAAAAGGTTGTTGCCTAGGCAGAAGCCGATTTTTACGCCGAGCCTATATGCTTCCGATTTCTTGATTGTGATGTTTACATTGCTCATTCTTACGGCAATATCACTGTCATTTTCGTAAATGTTTTCGGTCGGTACGCCCAATTCCACAAGGTGTTCTATAAGCAAGTCGATGCTGATGTCCTTGCGTTTCCATATCGAGTGGTAAATCATTTCTCCGACCTTTTCGCTGATATAGTCGTCCTTTCCACGCTCGATAATTGGTGCGTAGTCGTATCCGTGTGCAATGCAGTCGCTAATGCGTTCGGAAAGAATGTCGGTATATTCTTGGGCGGTCATTGTATTGATAAGACCTTTCTGTTTTAGTATTTAGTTTATGGTTGCAAATGTACAAGTTTTATGCTAACTACATGCAAAAAAAATGGCTGTGTCAGATGGCACAGCCAGATTTTACGATGATTTTGTATGCTTTATTAACTTTGGATTTGCAAATCTATTGTCGCTGCAGAGAATGTACAATCCCCAGAAATGGTGAAAATACAAGGGTTGGTTGGCTATAAATTATTAGATAGAGAAAAATATAATTTTTTGCTGTTTGTTGTAGAAAATATTATTTTTGCCGAAAATTTAATTGATGTTTTATGAAGGGGAAATTTTGTTTTGTAATCTTATGTTGTCTTGTGTTATAGCGAAAGCATAAGTTGCAAATAAGAGTGTTTACGCAGTGAAATTATAAAGTTGGTAAATAGAAAGGGAATAATTATGTATATAATAGATGGCGTGTTTTTATCAGGTGGAATAATATTTGCCGTTGCAATATTTGTTGCAGCCTACTTTTTTTATAAGAAGGTAAAAGGAGACAGCGGAGTAAAGTCCATGATTGTTCTTTCTGTGGCAGGAATTTTCCTGTATATATTTAGTATGTATTGGATTTTTATCCGCAATTGGGATGGTGACTGGTTAAGTTGGTTAGGAACGGTCTTGTACACTGCTGGCTTGGCTTTTATGGTATATGCATTAATAAAACATATACGAGCATTGAAAGAATCGCAACAGGAAGAAACCGCACAATAATTATTATTGTTGCTTGCCTTCTAATGTTGCTTTAGGAAACTTTTCCGAAAATTCTAGTGCCGAGCGTATCAGTTCTGGAATTTTGCCTATCTCGGTGGCAAAATCTGTGTAATTTATGTAGAAATGCAGTTGCTTGTCGTTTGTAAGTGTAATACTTATTTCACTTCGGTCGGTAAGATGTTCTATGCTGTACGAAACTTCCAATTTTTTGAGTATGTTTTCGAGCAAGGTTTGTGCCGACAAACGGCTTATTTTCTGTTGTTTGGTTTGTTTGAGCGCTTCCGCCTTGGCTTCGGCATAATCGTTTTCGAGCCAGTTGGCGACGAGTTCGGGCAAGTCTGTTATCGTTTGGGCTAGTTGCTCGGTTGAGATGCAAATTTTGTATTCCGCTGACTTTTGCCCGTTCATAACGAAGCGAAAATAACCGTTTCCTATGTAGTCGTGCCTATACACTTCGATGCAGATTGTACCAAGGTCGATGTTTATAATGCTGTTGCCAGCAGTGAGTTCGGGAATTGCGAAACCGTTGTCCTTCAGCCTTCTGACAAGCAGTTCGGCTGCGAGATGGAATTCTTTTTCTGTGGTGGGCGATATGGTTTCCGACATCTTGTGCTGCACAAAATGTACTTTTGCTACGGTTTCGTCGTCGCCACAAAGACGGGCAATTTCAAGGTCTTCGGCAAGTTGGGATATTATGTCGGTCTGTGTATGCATTGTGGTTACGATTTTGTCCATGTTTCCTTTGTGCTTGCTGGTTCGATGCTGATTTCGTCGGGAATGGCGTTCAACTTTTCCATTGCGTCGCGTATTGTGGGCAGCAGGTTTACGCAGGTCTCGACAAGTCTGCGATGGCTTATATCCATGCTTATCTTGCGCGAGCCGACCTTTATGGTAAGAGTCGATTTTGTCTTCTTGTGCTCGAGCATATATTCGATTCCGCTGCCTTTGAGCTTGGATGCAATGAGCGTTTCGAGCGACATGCGTTCTACATCTTGAGTTTTCGATAGTCGCATGGCTTCGTCGGCTATGCTGTCCCACTCGCGGTTCCATTCGGCGTACGAGTTGCCAATCGAAATGATTATATCGGCAATGTCGTCTGGATTTTTGTCCGAAATGCCAATTTCTTCAAATTGGTCTTGCAAAACCATTTTCGAAACTTGTCCGTAACGGGTATCGAAACGCATTTTTATTGCGATTTTCGTGTCACCGAGATCGATTTCGTATTCCCGACGTGGCTTAATTGTAATCTTTTCATCTGCAATGCCTTGGCTTTTCAACTGTTCGAGCATCGGTTCTATGGAAAAACCTTCGTGTGAGTACGGCTTTTCGTACATTAGTTGGCTAATGCAGTTGCTGATGAATTTCCTTCGACCGATGCGGATTTCGGCGGCAGGGTCGGTGCCGTTTTCGCGGCATAGCCTGAAGTCTTCGGCAAGGCGGTTTATGTAGTACTGGCGTTTCAGCATTTTAGACTCCTTTCTTTCATCGAAACAAGTATTTCGCCCATAATTTTTGCATAATCGTTGGCAAATGTGCCGTGGTCGAGGCTGAATGATTGTCCGCCTGCCTTCAGCGTTGATTTGCCGATGTGGTGCTCGATGCTGTATTTTCCACAGCCAGTGAGGAACGAACTCGCTATGGCATCGATGGTTCGGCTGTCGATTGCAAACTGTTTGGCAACTTTTGTCGCAAGACGGTAGGTTTCAGGCCACTGGTGTTCCCATTCGGGGAAAAGCTCGTCGGCTGTATGTAGTATTTGTGCTGTCGGTTTGGTTGGCAGGCTGGTAATGTTTACGCTTCCTTCCTTGTTGCTGTCGGTGGAAATGTGGTAGGCGTTCTGCGAGAAAAATGTTATGAATTCGGTGCAGAAAAGGCAGAATGTGTGGTTTTTCATTCTAATCTCGTAGCAGTTATGGACATTGTCGTAAGGGAAATCGTCGGGCGTAAGTCCTTGCCGGCGAAGTTCGGTAAGAAAACTGTCCTCCGAGAAACTTTCCACACCACGCGGAGTCGTGTCGAACAAAGCCGAGAGCCTGTATTGCAGGAAATTGTGTCTTGCTTGCGCCTCGTCGATGGCATTGTTGGCGATAGCTTCGGCAAGGACATAAAAGTATGTCTTCCAAGTGTCTGTATTTGAACCAATTTCCGGCATTTGTTACTCCTTTGGTTTTAAGGCAGTTCCAACTTGTTCGGCAATCTGTCTCATCCCCGCGACTGTCGGGTGGCTGGTTTTCTTGGCGATGTTTTTCAACTCGACAACCGAAATCCCATAATGATTGCATACTATGCGGATAGTTGATGTGATTTCATCTTTAAGACAGTCGTTTACAATGAAATAGATTTTTGCTTTGGGATGATTTTCGGTCAGGTAGTTGGTCAGGTAAGTCATTGCAGGACAGAAGGAATACAAATCTTCTTCTGACCAGCCTTCATATTTCAGCGTTCCGAGCGGAGCTCCAGCCCAATCGTCGTTTGTCGCACCGAAGACGAGGATTATGTCGGGATTGCCGATGTTTGGTGCGCGAGTGATGAAAGAGCGGTCTTTGTAGTCGCGACCGTAGTATCCACTGTAGCTGATTGTTGAGCCGCTGTACGAGTTGTTGATTTCGAGTTGCAGTCCGTATTCTTCGCAAAGAATCCACCACCAGGTCTGCTCGACTTTTTCCACATCGGTGCGGTCGCGTTTGGTTTTGAAGTACCATTGCTCGTTTTCTTGCGGTGTTGTGTAGCCCTCGAAAGTACTATACGAGTCACCGAGGATTGAAACGGTGGGTTGTTGGGAAAAGGAGTGGGGGCAGAATAGGACTAAAAACGACGAAATGAAGACTATTGTTTTAAAATAATTGTGCCAATAATTTTTATGTTTTAGTATTTGTGGTTCCATATTAGTTTCATTTGATTAATCCGTGATTACCTTATTCCGTTATAAGGTAATTACGATATTTGACCTATTGAATATTCCTTGTTCCATTACATTCTGGATAATTGCTGCAACTCCAAAATTCTTTTCCAGAATTATTGCCTTTCTTTGCTATACGCTTTAACATTGGCTTACCGCATTTGGGGCATGTTGGTGCACCTGTTTGAGCACTTTGCTCTGTTCTGTATGCAAGCCGTTCTGCCGTCAATCCTTCTGTAAAGCCTCCTTCCTGCTTAAATTTATCAATCTGATTTTCTATTTGCTTGCTAAGCATCATTATCAGACGATTGCACAGAACAATCAAGCAATTTGCTTCGACAATAGAATCTCTTGAGCAAAGCCATTTGTCAAATTTGTGCTTTTGTGCTAGTATGTGAATGCCGCTCTGATGTTGCACGTCGTCTTTGTAAGTTGGATGGTCTAGAGAAATATACGATACTGCATGATGTTCATCAGATTTTACAGACCATGGTATTTGCTCTTGTCGCAATAGCCAATTTATATAATCGTTTGCTAATTCGGAAAGGCTTGCTCTTGCTACATCTGTGAGGCGCATTTCAGTTTCCTTGGAAGTGGAGTGTCGCGAATTTCCTTCGGCTATATTTGCTGACACAGAGCGTGCAGCTTGCGTCATCTGGTCATATAACCGCCCACATGGATCGTTGTTGCGATTAAGATTGTGAAGACAAAATTCTTGCGTAGCAAGTTGTATGATATTTGCCAATACCCACGAATCCAACCAGTAATATCCAAAATTATTCAGTTGCATACATTTACAATTAACACCTTTACTACATTGTGTTGCGTACAAATTCGAGACAAAAATATTATTTTTATCTCAACTTCCATTTCGTCATGGAAGAATATTTTCACATCATTCGATGCCTTATGCTTTTTGTCTATTCTTTCTACAGCGGAATCCAACAAATATTCCTGCAACAGATATAATGCCGATTGCTACTAAAATCCATATCCACAGGCAATTGCATTTTTCTGAACTTTCTTCGGGTTTTTGAGCATCGATTTCGGCAAACGGATCCTTATCGCTGAGATATTTGCCTTCGGCAATCAGTTGCAGTGCGTATTCGAGCATAACATCAGTCTCGCCATCGGTGCCCATTGTAATCTCGTTGTAGGAGAGCGGTAACTCGTAGTCGGGCAATAGTCCGCGTCCCCATGGGGTGCGCTCGCATACGGTGGTGTCGAAAACTACTTTTACCATAGGTATTCTTATTACACGCAGTGAACTTGGCAAGCGAATGTCGGCAAATTCCATTGCGGTTATAAAGTGGTAACTGGAGCCAGTTTCACGACCTACGCTTACACCGCGCCTATTGCGCACCAATACCGACGGGAATATCGTGGCGGCAGACAAAGAGTTTCCGTTAGTAAGCACATAAACTCGTCCAGTGTACTGGTGAGCACTGTCGGGCATAATGCAACAGCATGTTAGTGTAGAATCGAAACAATAGTAGCCAGGCTTGCCTTCAAGTTGTTTGTATTTTGGGAAAATTATTTCGTCATTGCTGTGATTTTCGCTGTAGCGTAGTGTTTCAAAATTCCCTTGTTTCTTTACATGCAAGTATCCGCCACGCTGGCGATTCATTGGTTGCTGAGCGAAACAAGCTAACAGTTTGTTCAACACATACACGTCGCCACCATCATTGTTGCGCAGGTCAATAATCATATTGGGAGCTTTACAGTCGCCAATCCACTGCAGTACTTCTTCCAAATGCAAGTCATACAAGTCGAAAGTCCTGATGGATAGGTAGTCTGTGGAGTCGTTGAGGTGTCGTGTGGTATATACGCTGTCGGAAAATATCATTGTGTTGATATATTGCCATTGTAACATTTTGTGCAATTTTGTTCCCTCAGTGATAAATTTTCCTGGATGCTTGCAATATGGAATGTCTATTTCTTCACCGTCGTCGAAGACGATGTGGCTTTTCGTGTCGGCGGTGGCATTACGATTTAAAATGGCATTGAACATTCCGAGTTCTACGCATGTTTCTTCCTTGTGGCTCTGCACATCAAGGTCGTAGAGGTCAATGTACTTATATACCTGTTTTACATAGTCGCTAGCAGCAACCCCGTCAATACTTTTTATAACCCTTCCGGCATATTGTTCAAAACCTTTTGTGGTCAACAGCACCCGCATAGTGTCGTTGCACCAACTATTGTAAAATACGGGGGTGTACAAGTCGAGTTGCTTTACTTCAAAATTATCGCGCAACATAGCCAAATGGCTATCATGCAACAGGCTTGGGAAACTCAATAGCGGTATGTTTAAGCGTGGGAACACTGGTTCTGTCACCGACTGGCGCAGAGCCTCCATGCCATTGTGGAATTCCTCGTCGCTCATCACTTCGTTCAGCGAGGGGTAGAGTTCAAGTATCGCGTTTTCCAGCAAGGTGAGGTCTTTGCGCAGGTTTTCCACAGAGATTGGGTCCTCGCGTTGCAATTTTTTGAGGTGGAACCTGCTTTCCAGTCCGAATGGTGTCATCGGGTCGTCGCAGGTGCTTTGGGCTGTAGATACTTCGATGCGCAGCGAAGGCTTGTGTATGCTTTTGTACGAATATGCCAGACGTCCGATGGTGTCGCCAGCCGAAATCTTCTGTCCATCCTTGAATTTGTATTCTCCACGGAGACCGGTTATGTGTATTTTTCGTCCGTCGGCGATTCTGATGCTGATATGGCCTGATAAATACTGACGGTTGATATTGTCCTTTACTTTTATTTCGCATAAATTTTCGTCCCATGTCTTTTCTGGGTCTGTAAAAAAGCTTTCCGAAGCATCTCGACTATGATAGTAGGTTATGTCTGCTTTTATAATTGTGCCATCGGCTGGGCAAATTACAAAATCGCCGGCTTCCCCACTTATGAATATGTCGCAGCAATTGTATTCTTTTCCAATATATGAACTCGGTTGACTGATGATGTTTTCGCCGGCCTTGTGACCAGCCATAGGCCAAAGCCATGTCTGTGCAAATGCAACAGATGCCTGAAAAATGATGATTGCCAGCACTAGTGCCGACTTGTGTGAAAAAGTTCTCATATTATTCTTAATAAATTTGTTATCAGGGGCAAAGATAAAAATTTTTCACATTCAAAAAATAAAAATGTGATTTTTTTTTCTTTGGAAAAAAAAGCAGTCGACGATTTGACGACTGCGTATAGGTTTGTATGACGAGTTTATGATTCTATATTATTCCTTCCACTCCTTATACGGCTTTTTGCACAGTTGCGAGTTGTTGTACTTCTTGTCGCCCGTGACTTCCTTGTCAATCCATTCGGGAAGCGAGAATTTTGTATCTTCGGTGGGAACTTCTATTTCGGCAACTACAAGACCATCATTGTCGCCCAAAAATTCATCGACTTCCCATTTCAGACCATGTTCGGCGGGAATAACATAGCGATATTTCTCAATTTGTGGCTTGTCGCACATTGTGTCGAGCATTTGCTTGGCCTCCTGCACGGGGATTTCATATTCAAATTCATTGCGGCTAATGCCTATCGTTTTGTCTTTGAATGTTACGAATCCCTTTTCCCCAGCAATGCGTATGCGCACGGTAATACCGTTTTGGGTGGGAATGTAGCCCTGCCTGTAAAGCGTGGGAGTGGCAAGCGACTTGTATTGGTCGCCTTTTACTAGGAATTTATGTTCGATTTCCTTTGCCATATTCATAAAAATACCCGCCATTTAGACGGGTACATATTGATATTTAATCCTATTATCTTCTTCCGAAACGCTTGCCCTTGTTGGCGTACATTGTGTGCATAACCTTCTTGGTGTCATCGAATTGCTTCAGGATTCGGTTGACTTCGGCAACGCTTGTTCCGCTACCGTCGGCAATTCTCTTGCGGCGGCTTCCGTTGATGATTTCTGGATTTTCGCGCTCGGCTGGTGTCATCGAATGGATTATCGCCTCGATGCTCTTGAAAGCATTGTCGTCGATGTCGATATCCTTGATTGCCTTGCCAAGTCCCGGAATCATGCTTGCAAGTTCCTTTATGTTACCCATCTTCTTGATTTGCTGAATCTGGGCAAGGAAGTCGTTGAAATTGAATGTATTCTTTGCAATCTTCTTCTGCAACTTGCGCGATTCCTCTTCATCGAACTGCTCCTGTGCGCGTTCAACGAGAGAGCGGATATCACCCATGCCGAGAATTCTGTCGGCCATACGTTGCGGATGGAAAACATCGATGGCATCCATCTTTTCGCCAGTACCAACGAACTTTATCGGCTTGTTTACGACACTGCGGATTGAAATTGCAGCACCACCACGGGTGTCACCATCCAACTTGGTAAGGATAACGCCATCAAAATCAAGCCTATCGTTGAATTCCTTGGCGGTATTTACAGCATCCTGACCTGTCATCGAGTCAACAACGAACAGAATTTCCTGAGGATTGATTGCTTTCTTGATGTTTTCGATTTCGTTCATCATTTCCTCGTCAACAGCCAGACGACCAGCGGTATCGACGATTACTACATCGTAGCCGTAAGTCTTTGCGTGTTTGATACCGTTCAGGGCAATCTGCACGGGGTTTTTGTTGCCATCCTCGCTGTAAACTGGAACATTGATTTGTTCGCCAAGAACCTTAATCTGTTCGATAGCAGCAGGACGATAAACGTCGCAGGCAACGAGCAAAGGTTTCTTGCTGCGCTTAGTCTTCAACATGTTTGCCAACTTGCCGCTGAAGGTCGTTTTACCAGAACCTTGCAGACCCGACATAAGTATTATCGCAGGATTGCCCTTGGTGTTGATGTCAACGGCAGTTTCACCCATAAGTTTTGCCAACTCGTCGTGAGCAATCTTCACCATCAACTGGCTTGGCTTAATGGACTTGATGACATTCTGTCCCATTGCCACTTCCTTTACTGTTTCGGTGAACTGCTTGGCTGTCTTGTAGTTGACATCGGCATCAAGCAACGCCTTGCGGACATCCTTCAGTGTTTCAGCAACATTTATTTCGGTAATTTTACCTTCGCCCTTCAGTATCTTGAACGATCTCTCTAATCTTTCCGATAAACTCTCAAACATATTGTTTTCTAATTCGTTAGTCTTGACTAAAAATGAAAAAAGAGCCACTTGTGAGACTTGAACTCGCGACCTACGCATTACGAATGCGTCGCTCTACCAGCTGAGCTAAAGTGGCACTTAATAATTAAGTGGTGCAAAATTACATCTTTTT
>CADARW010000078.1 GCA_902790405.1 uncultured Bacteroidia bacterium | reverse complement strand
AATTGTTATAGTGACGACAGAGTAAAGAAAATATATGTCAAGGGAAAAAGATTCCCCGTGGAAGTGGGAATGAAACAGGTGCTTCTGACCGATACGGTGGTCGAGGGCGAGAGAATCCCCAACGGAAGCATAAACTTGTACGATACTGGCGGTGTATTTACCGACCCCGACTACAAGCACGATGTACGCAAAGGCATTCCGCGTCTGCGCGAGGCTTGGCACAAGGACGATGACAACTTCGAGCAGCTCAACGAATTCACATCGCGTTACACAAACGCCCAGCTTGCCGACGACGAACTCAAGAAAATCGCCTTCCCGATTACTTATCTGCCCAAGAAGGCAAAGAAAGGCAAGGCTTTCACACAGATAGCGCTGGCTCGTCAGGGAATCGTAACCCCCGAAATGGAATACATTGCTATAAGGGAAAACCTCGGTAAGGAAAACAAGGACAGCTACATCACTCCCGAATTCGTTCGCGATGAGGTTGCTGCAGGTAGGGCGGTAATTCCTTCAAATCCAAATCATCCCGAGGCAGAACCGATGATTATCGGAAGCAAGTTTTTCGTAAAGATAAACACCAACATCGGCAACTCGGCTCTCGGGTCATCGATTGAGGAAGAGGTGGAAAAGAGCGTTTACAGTGCTCGTCTCGGCGGCGATACCTTGATGGACTTGTCAACAGGCAAGCACATCCACCAGACACGCGAATGGATAATCCGCAACTGTCCGGTTCCTATGGGTACTGTTCCTATGTATCAGGCACTTGAGAAGGTAAACGGCAAGGCCAATGAACTCACTTGGGAAATGTACCGCGACACTCTTATCGAGCAGTGCGAACAGGGCGTTGATTACTTTACCATTCACGCCGGTTTGCTCAAGCATTTGTTGCCGGCATTGGACAGGCGTCTCACGGGCTGCGTATCGCGTGGCGGAAGCATTATGGCAAAGTGGATGCGCGACCACAACGAGGAAAACTTCCTTTACACCCATTGGGACGAAATCTGCGACATTCTTGCCGACTACGATGTGGCTGTCAGCATTGGCGACGGAATGCGTCCCGGCTGCACCCACGATGCCAACGACGAGGCTCAGCTTGGCGAACTCAAGGTCATGGGCGAACTCTGCCAGCGTGCTTGGGAGAAGAATGTTCAGGTGCTTATCGAAGGTCCAGGTCATGTGCCGATGGACAAAATCAAGGAAAATATGGAATTGCAGAAGGACTGGTGCCACGATGCACCGTTCTACACACTCGGTCCGCTCACTACCGATGTGGCACCGGCCTACGACCATATAACATCTGCAATTGGCGCTGCAATTATCGGATGGCTCGGCACTGCAATGCTTTGCTATGTTACGCCTAAGGAACATCTTTCGTTGCCAAACAAGGACGATGTACGCGAAGGCATTATCACCTACAAGATTGCAGCCCACGCTGCCGACCTTGCAAAGCATCATCCGATGGCAAGCGAAAGGGACGACGCACTCAGCAAGGCCCGTTTCGAGTTCCGCTGGATTGACCAGTTCAACCTCTCGCTCGACCCCGACAAGGCTAGGGAGTTCTACGGCGTTGAAAAGATAAAGCACACCCCATATTGCACAATGTGCGGACCAAATTTCTGCGCTATGCGAATTTCGAGAGAAGTATCGTCGAAAGGAAAGATTACGGAATAAAAGGAGAATGCACAATGGAATTTTATGATACGATAAAAGACCTTAACTGGGAGGAAGTTACAAAAAGCATTTATGCTAAGACGGATGCCGATGTGCGCCGTGCCTTGGGCAAGGAGACATTGACTTTGGAGGACTTCAAGGCGCTGATTTCGCCCGCTGCCGAAAAATACCTCGAGCAGATGGCGCTGATGTCGCGCAACCTTACACAGAAGCGTTTCGGAAAGGTGATTTTGCTCTATATACCGATGTACCTGTCGAACGAGTGCAGCAACCACTGCATCTACTGCGGTTTCAACCACAACAACGACATTGCCCGCAAAACCTTGACAGATGACGAGATTATGGAGGAAATAAAGGTCATAAAGTCGATGGGTTATGACAATGTGCTACTGCTTACTGGCGAATGCCCTAGCATTGCAGGTGTCGATTACATTGAGCACGCAATAAGGCTTTGCCGCGACCATTTTGCCGCCATCAACCTTGAGGTCTTCCCGATGAAGGTCGAGGAGTACAAGCGCATGGAACAGGCTGGCTGCAACAGCGTTTACATATATCAGGAGACCTACAACGAAGGCCGCTACAAGATTTACCATCCCAAGGGAATGAAGAGCAACTACAAGTGGCGTCTCGGCACTCCCGAAAGGATTGCGCAGGCAGGAATACACCGCGTTGGTCTTGGCGCACTAATCGGACTTGAGGAGTGGCGCACCGAAATGTTCTTCCTTGCTTCGCACCTGCGTTTTATGACGAAGAACTATTGGCGCACCAAGTACAGCCTTTCGTTCCCGCGTATGCGTCCTGCTGCAGGCGGTTTCCAGCCCAATTTCGTGATGAGCGAGAAGCAGTTTGCACAGACTTTGTGGGCATTCCGCATCTTCGACAACGATGTTGAAATGTCGATGTCAACGCGTGAAACCAGCAATATGCGCAACCATTTCATCACCCTCGGCGTGACATCGGTAAGCGCAGGATCACACACCGACCCGGGCGGATATGCCCATCCCGACCGCGAGCTGGAGCAGTTCCACATCAACGACGGTCGTTCGGCTGCCGAAATGGAAAAGATGATTCGCGCTCAGGGCTACGATGTGATTTACAAGGACTGGGACAAAACATTGAGATAGTATGCTTACCGATTACGAACTAGAAAGATACCAGCGTCAGATTGTTCTTCCGAACTTTGGCGCAGAAGGGCAGGAAAAACTGAGAAATGCCAAAGTTTTGGTTGTAGGCGTTGGCGGTTTGGGAAGTGTTGCTTCGTTGTACCTTACGGCTGCAGGAATTGGCACAGTCGGTCTAATGGAAAAAGATGTGGTTTCGTTGCACAATCTTCAGCGGCAGGTGCTCTACCGCGAAGACGAAATTGGTCAGTCGAAACTAGAACTTGCTGTTAAGACGCTTAGTCGCCTGAATAGCGGCGTGAAACTTGTGCCTTACGATACATTTCTGACTGCCGAAAATGCAAAGTCAGTAGTTGCTGATTATGACATTGTAATCGACTGCACCGACAACTACACGGCGCGTTATCTAATAAACGATACTTGCGTGGCTCTCGGCAAGCCGTTTGTCTATGGAACCATTGGCGACACAAAAGGCCAGCTGGCGGTGTTCAACTATTTGCCTCCGTGTGCCAACTATCGCACCTTGTATCCAAACGAGAAGGAGCTTGTTGCGCTCGGAAATGTAAACCGCGGTGTGATGGGCGTTCTGCCATCGGTGATTGCCTCGATGGAAGTCAACGAAGTGGTAAAGATGATTACTGGTGTTGGCACCGTGCTCAAGGACACCTTGTTTATGATTGACCTCGCCACAATGGAAACAATGAAGTTTGGATTACCAGTAATATAAAAATAAAAGGCTGCTAATGCAGCCTTTTATTTTATATTGTAGCATTGCTCTGCTACAGATTACAAATGTCCATTGTTAATTATTTTACATACAATGTATGTATTTTTCAACCAATTCGCGGATTTCTTCAGTCTTACCATAGAGTTTTTCGCTCAAACCCTTGTCGTTGTATGCCTTCAAGCCCTTAATAACTGCATCGATAAGTCCAGGCTGGAAAATCTTGTCCTTTTCGAAGAACTTGCGCTTTGCATCGAGAGCATCAGCCGAATCCCAGCAGCAATCTGGAAGAGCCTTCAGCTTAGCTAACTTATCCTTGAATTCCTCGCTGAAAATGTTTACATTTACATACAAGTCCTTAGCCATCTTTAGCGAACCACGCATTGTAAGTCCGTGCTGTGCTGCAACAATCAGAGCTGCCATGTACAAATACAAATCAGCCGAACCATCACCACTGCGGATTTCCACGGTCTGCTTGCTGTCGTAGTCAGCAGCCTTGCTCTTTTCCTGCGGATTTGCATCGCGGAACATGTTGATGTCGCCAGTCCAGCCTAGAGGAACGCGTACAAGAACGCTTCTGTTGCGGTCGCCCCAGCAAATGTTGGTAGGAGCTTCCTGATGAGGAACAAGACGTAGATAGGATGTCGGGATTGTATTTCCGAAAGCGGTAAGAGCATCGGCAAGGTCGAGAATACCGGCAATCATCTTGCGAGCATCGTCGCTGAGAACACCATTGTCAACCATCATGTTCTTGCCGTCCTTCGAAAGCATCATGTGGATATGCAGACCGCTACCAGCCTTACCGACGGTAATCTTCGGAGCAAAGCTCAAGTTTACGCCATAGTCACTGCAGAGTTTACGAAGAATCCACTTTGCGATAATCAACTGTTCTACAGCCGATTCTGCCTCGCAAGGAAGGAATTCTATTTCCTGTTGCTCGTAGTAGAAATCGCCATCGGTGAAGTTTCCAACCTCTGAGTGTCCGTACTTAATCTTACCGCCACACTGCGCAATAAGGTGCATGGCTTCCTTGCGGATGAACTCGTAGTTTGCAAACGGAGCCGACTCGTGATAACCGCGCTGGTCAACAGCCGGGAACATAGCGTTTTCGCTCTTGTCGGCAATGATGTAGTATTCCAGTTCGCCCAAAGCCTTGAAAGTGTAGCCAGTTGTATCTTTCAACTTCTGGTGTGCCTTCTTCAAGATGTTTTCGGGCGACGAAGCCAATGGCTTGCCGTTGTTGTCGTAGTACGAGCAAAGAATGTCGATGCTCGGAATTTCCTCGAAAGGATTTACGAAAGCTGTACGGTACTTTGGAATGACATACAAGTCGCTCGAACCAGCACCGATAAAAGTGAACAGGCTGGAACCATCAACGCGCTCGCCAGTGGTAAGAATCTGGTCGAGGTATTCGGCGCTGTTGATGACGAAGTTCAAGGTCTTGAGCCTACCGTCGCCACCAACATAGCGGAAGTTGAGCATCTCAATGTTGTTTTCTACAATATATTTAATGATGTCAGCCTTTGTGAACTCCTCACAAGGCTTCTGCAAAAACCTTTCAAGAAGGTTTGGACTTAAATCAAAATTCTTCTTTTCCATTTCAAAATAAATTCAAAAATTTTTTTGGCGAAGTTAATTATATTTGTTCACTTTGCAATTTATAAAAGATAGTTTTAAAACATGTTTTTCGCGCTGTCAAAAATACTGCAATACCTGTATTCTCCGCTTATATGGATTGTCATTTTATTCATACTTTCAATATCCATTAAGAAAGAAAAAGTGAAGAAAGGATTGAGGATTACTGTTTTTGTCATGCTGTTGATTTTCTCGAATCCGCTAATTATTAATGTATGTCTCAGTTCGTGGGAACAAGAACGCACACCCGAAACCGAACTTGCAGAATGCTACGACTATGGCATTGTGCTGACGGGAATGATTTTCTACGACACAGAAAACGACAAGATCGAGTTTGGACAATCCACCGACAGAATTCTCGAAGCCGTTCGGTTGTACTATACAGGGCGCATTGAAAAGATTTTCATTTCGGGAGGTTCGGGGCTTCTGCTTGACCAGACTCACAAGGAATCGCAACTGCTAAAAGACTATCTTACAAGCATAAATGTTCCCGAAGAAGATATTATCATTGAAACCGAATCGCGCAATACTCACGAAAATGCAGTGGAAGCGGCAAAGGTTTTGCGCCCGACAGAAAGTTCCAACACCTATTTATTAATAACAAGCGCCTCCCACTTCCGCCGTGCAGCCAAGTGCTTCGAAAACGAAGGCTTTGCTTTCGACTCCTACCCTGTTGACTATTGCAGCCGAAAACTTGGAGCCAATCCCGAAACATGGCTAATCCCTGCCCCATCAGCATTCGCCACTTGGAATATGCTAATTCACGAAATTGCAGGTTATGTGATGTATGACTGGAGCGGGTATTTTTAGGCTAGAAGGCGAACTGGCTATAAGGCTAAAAGCCAATTTCAAACAACATCAAACACAAAGGGCGAAAAGGCTAGAAGGCTAAAAGGCCAGAAGGCTAAAAGACTGTGAGACTGTTAGACTGCAAGCCCATAAGCTTCGAGCCTGCGAGACCGTTATCCTATAACATTCTTCATCACCCTAAGCTGGTGGGTATATTTCTTTAATTCCTCGTTGTAGATACCGTTGTGGTCGATGCGGTCGATACGGACTTTCTTGGAAGCGTGGATTATTTCCGATGCCGAGTAAACTATTCCGACGTGAACAATATTTCCATCCTCGTTGTCGAAGAAAGCGAGGTCGCCGGGCTTGGCTTCCGAGATGAAACTCATGGTATTTCCCAACTTGGCCTGCTCAGAGGCATCACGAGGCATAAGCATTCCCGACAATCTGTAAACCAATTGTACAAAGCCGCTGCAGTCGATTCCCCACTGCGAGCGTCCGCCCCAAAGGTAAGGCGTTTCGATAAGATCCTCGGCTTCACGGATAATGCTACTGCGAATGTCGGTTTCGGTGCGCTCGGTCAGGTCACTGAGCACATAGTAGTTGTTGTCGCCAATGTTGAAACTATGGCTTTCAAGCACCGATTTCGGCAAAAGCGAACCTTTGGGGATAAACATCTGGCTTTTCTCGTTCTTTATCATCATTGTGGGTACATCACGTACAACATAGCGCTCGTCGACATACGAAGCCTCGTGGTTTTCGCACACAAAAGCCGATATTGTAACCGACTCAATCCAACCAGTATAGTTGTCGTGCAAAAGACGGATTTTTGTCCAGTCGGAATGCCTTGCAACAATCTCGAACACCTCGCCGAAAAGCACCTGACTTACCATTTCCGACCTGTGCGACATTCCTGCACGCAACGGAAGATATGCATATTCGCAAATACCGAATTCCATAACTAACTATATATAAGATATTTACTTCTAATTTCCTTAAATCTTTCCAAGTCCTTGCTCCACGAACTCCTGATTTCCTCCTCGCTCACGCCATTCTCAATCTGCTTGCGGAAAGCCTTGTAACCGACAAGTTTTTCGAGCATATTGTTCTTGTTGAAGAAATTGGGCTTATCGGGGAAAAGTTCGTACATCTTGATTATTACCGACAGATTGAACTTGTCGCGCTGCCAATCGAATATAGCCTCATCGTTGGTAAGATTGAATCCATAGCACTCTTTTCCGTTGAGCAGAGGATTGGAAGCACCTGCATTAGGCTTGGGAGTAAACACAAAAGCACTGTCAATCACATCCTTGTAGAGCGGATGTCCAAGCACCTGAAACTGCATGTCGGTTCCACGGCCAATGCTTATGCAAGTCGCCTCGAAGATGCAAAGCGTAGGATAAAGTTCTATGCTTCGTGCATTGGGCAGATTTGGCGACGGCTTTATCGGCAGTTTGTATTTGCGGTAGTGCGTGTAGTTTTGGCAAGGAATTACCGTAAGATTACACTTTATTCCACCGTTCAGCCAGCCTTCCCCGTTAATCATCTGGGCGTACTCGCCGATTGTCATGCCGTATACTATTGGAACTGGGTGCATTCCCACGAAAGAACGATAATTTGCAGTATCCAGCACAGGACCATCAACATAAGATGCGTTTGGATTCGGACGGTCAAGAACAATTACTGGAATTTCAGATTCGGCACATGCTTCCATCACATAATGCAAGGTCGAAATGTAAGTGTAGAAACGAACACCAACATCCTGAAGGTCGAAAACTACGACGTCGACATCTTTCAGCTGCTCCTTGGTCGGCTTCTTGTTGTTTCCGTAAAGCGAAATTACATTCAAACCTGTCTTTTCGTCCTTTCCACTATCCACTTTCTGACCAGCATCGGCAGTACCGCGGAAACCATGCTCGGGACAAAAAGCCTTCACCACGTTCACGCCTTCCTTAAGCAGCATATCCGCCAAATGAAGCGTATCGATCATGCTTGCTTGATTCGCGACAATGGCGACTCTTTTACCCTCAAGCATAGGCAAATACAAATCGACATTGTATATTCCTGGGAAGATTGGCAAAGCCTCCACCCTATCGGTTTTATCATTTTGTACATCAACGGTTTGGTTTTCAAGCGCACCCGCATTTCCACACGCAGAAACGACAAGCGCCGCAAACATTACCGCCAGAACAGAAAATTTCATATAAATTCCAATTTTTCACAAAGTTAGGGCAAAACAGCAACACGGCGGACAGACAATACCTAAAGTTAATAACAAAGCGGTGTTATTTTGGGACAGAGAGGAAGAACATGACAGAAGGCCAAAATGAGAAGGTCAACATTAAGATTCTTAACAACCTTAACGTTGTGTATACAAAGACTAATTGCATGTAGCATTTTTCTCCAAACAACACCTATTCCAACGACTTACGAAAGCCATCTTCTTTTGTTCAAAAAAAGTGTTATTAAACATTTGCACCATAAAAATAAAAGCAGTACCTTTGGGAAAAATTTTAACAAAACAAACTTAAAACAAACTTAATAATATTATGGCAAAAATCAGAGGAGCCGTTAAAGTTGACACCGAAAAGTGCAAGGGCTGCAGCGTTTGCTTGGGTGCTTGTCCTATGGGTGTCCTTGATCTGGCAAAAGAAGTGAATGGTAAGGGGTACAACTACTGCTACATGAAAGACCCCGAAAAGTGCATTGGCTGTGCAAGCTGTGCTATTGTATGTCCCGATGGAGTAATTTCTGTCTATAAGGTAAAGGTGGACTAATTAATCTCAAAAAAATTAGCTAGAATGGAAAAGGAATTAAAGTTAATGAAAGGTAACGAAGCTATAGCAGAAGCTGCTATTCGTTACGGGGCAGACGCTTATTTCGGATATCCTATTACTCCGCAGTCGGAAGTAATCGAATATTTCATGGAGCAAAACCCAATTGAGAGAACTGGTATGGTTGTATTGCAGGCAGAAAGTGAAGTTGCTGCAATCAATATGGTATATGGTGCCGCTGCTTGCGGTATGGCCGCTATGACATCTTCGTCAAGCCCGGGCTTCAGCTTGAAGCAGGAAGGTCTTTCATACATCGCTGGTGCAGAATTGCCCTGCTTGGTACTTAACGTAGTTAGAGGTGGACCAGGTCTTGGTACTATCCAGCCTTCACAGTCAGACTATTTCCAGTCGACCAAAGGTGGTGGACACGGTGACTACAGACTTATCGTTCTTGCACCTGCATCGGTTCAGGAAATGTACGACTTCGTACAGATAGGTTTCGACCTTGCTTTCAAGTACCGCAACCCTGTATTGATTCTTTCCGACGGTATTATCGGTCAGATGATGGAAAAGGTTGAAATCGGTCCGCAGAGAAAGAGAAGAACAATGGAAGAAGTTATCAAGCAGTGCCCGTGGGCTACTACCGGCAAGACCGCTAACCGCGAACGCAACATCATAACTTCACTCGACCTTGTAGCTTCACGTCAGGAAGAATTCAACCGCAAGCTCGTAAAGAAGTACGACACTATCCGCGAAAAGGAAGTAAGATGCGAATGCATCAACTGCGACGATGCCGACTATGTATTCGTAGCATACGGAACATCATCACGTCTCTGCATGAAGGCAATCGACCTTCTTCGCAAGGAAGGATACAAGGTTGGTTTGGTTCGTCCTATCACTTTGTTCCCATACCCGTCGAAGATTATCGCTGGTCTCGCAGAGAGAGTAAAGGGATTCCTCACTATCGAAATGAGCACCGGACAGATGGTAGAAGACGTAATGCTCGCAGTAAACGGCAAGCGCCCAGTTAAGCACTATGGTCGTGTTGGCGGCGTTGTTCCGACTCCGGAAGAAATCGTTGACGCAATGAAGAATTTTATGAAAGGAGAATAAGTCATGGCAGAATTAACAATTAACGATATAATCAAAGAAGAAAACCTTGTTTACAAGAAAACAAAGGTAATGACCGATAACGTGATGCACTACTGCCCAGGTTGCGGACACGGAACTACCCACCGCCTTGTTGCTGAAGTTATCGAAGAATTAGGAATTCAGGACAAGACCATCGGTGTCACTCCAGTAGGATGCTCGGTTTTGATGTACAACTACCTCGACATCGATATGCAGGAAGCTGCTCACGGTCGTGCACCTGCCATCGCAACAGCTATCAAGAGAGTTATGCCCGACAAGTTCCCACAGCTGCAACAGAGGCGAAAACATCACCATCATTTTCGTAAACAATGGTATCTACGGTATGACTGGCGGTCAGATGGCTCCTACCACACTTGCTGGCATGAAGGCTGTTACCTGCCCACGCGGTCGTGATGTAAACACTATGGGTTACCCACTGCACATCACCGAACTTATCGCTCAGTTGCCGAATGTTCGCTTCGTTACACGTCAGTCGGTTCACACTCCGGCAAACGTTCGCAAGGCTAAGGCTGCTATCCGCAAGGCTTTCGAAAACCAGAAGGACGGCAAGGGTGGACTTTCGTTCGTTGAAATAGTATCGAACTGCAACTCCAACTGGAAGATGACAGCAGTTGACGCAAACAAGTGGATGGAAGAAAATACTTTCAAGGAGTATCCGCTCGGCGACGTCCTCTCTATGGGTAAGATTTTGGCATACTCTGGACTTATGCAGGGACAGGAAATCGCTTGGATGCCTTCGTACGGACCAGAAATGAGAGGCGGAACATCAAACGTTACCGTTATCATCAGCGACGAAAGAGTTAGCTCTCCTATCCTCACCCAGTACGACACGGTTATCGTTCTTAACCAGCAGTCGATGGACAAGTTCGAAAGCACAGTAAAACCTGGTGGAACTTTGATTTTCGACCCGAACGGAATCACTAAGATGCCAACCCGCAAGGACATCAACATCTACAAGATTGAAGCTGCACAGCTGGCATCCGACATGGGTAACCAGAAGGTTTTCAACATGATTGTCCTCGGTGCTTTCCTCAAGGTTAGACCAATCGTCGACAACAAGTATGTTGAAGAAGGTTTGAGACACTCTCTCCCAGAACGCGCCCACAAGCTTATTCCATTGAACATGGAAGCTATCGAAAAGGGCAAGGCTGAAGTTAAAAAGATGTAAATTCAACTTCACATTTAATAAAAAGCCACTCGTTTGAGTGGCTTTTTTGTTTGATACTACATAAAAAAAGCCACCTCATTGGTGGCTCATCTTCTGTTATAATGAAAAACTCGCAAATTGTTCCTATTTACCAAAAAACAAACGCATAGCCAATTTTACAGATTCGGCATCGTTCCCGACTTCCATGTTCATCTCACTGATTTTATTGAGACTAGAGATTTGCTATGCGCGAATAATATCGTCGCAGTAAAAACAAAAAACGATAAAAATAGAACTCTTATCATATCTATTTTCTACAACGCAAGACTCACTCATTTATTGTCCACAAATAAAAAAAAAGGAAGATTGCTCTTCCTTTTTTTAATTATAACGAATATTAAATTTCTAGTTTCCGCCTGTAACTCTGTACGATGCGAGGAACAAATTCTTTGGCGTAACACTGAGTACCGGAATCGGCGAAGTGTTAAGCATCTGGTATGCATACGAACCAAGAATGAGGTTCGAGAATGCAGTTGTCTGCTCGGTCATTATTGCAATGAGGTCGGCATCAACGGTCTTTGCATACTCGATGGTAATGTCGGTAATATTGTCGCCGATAAGGTAGGAAGTCTGGTAGTTAACGCCTTCCTGGTCGAAGTACTTGCGGACTGTTGCGGCATAAATTTCAAGTTTGTTCTTGATGCCCTCGCTGTCGGACGAAGCAACCTTAACAATGTGAACCTCAGCACCGAAAGCCTTGGCGATAGTTGCTACCAGCGGAACTTTCTCGCGGGTTTCCTTGGTAATGTCGAGCGGAAGAACAATCTTCTTAACATCGCCGATGTATTTGTCGGAATAAACCGAAATTACAGGCTTTGTAGTGCTCTGGATGATACGGTATGCATTACTACCCAAAATGTAGTCGCTCAAACCGGATGTACCGTTGGTCGAGCATATAATCATCGAGTCGTCGAAAGCGTTTGCCTGATTTACAACTTCTTCGTGTACACTACCATTCTTTATAATATAGGTAAGCCTGCTCACCGAATTCAGCTTCGGCTTATATTCGGTAATCAATTCTTCGAAATTCTCGACAATCGAATTGTACTGGTTTTCGAAATGAATCTGCAGACGGCCGTGCTTTTTCGACTGAACATGAACCATCTGTATGTCGCAGAAGAACTTGTTGGCGTAAATTATAGCCAAATCCAAACCTTTCATTGATTCCTCGGAGAAATCTATAGGGACAATTATCCTTTCCATATAAACTTAATTTTATCGGGTGCGAAGATAATAAATTTTATCACATCAAAAAATTTTATTTAAGGATATTGAGAATTTTTATTCCAGACAATAAATCGCAAGCCACCGAACCACACCATTCCTGCTTGAGAATGCTGGTAATAGCAGTTTTGCCCCCCATTGGCGCTAGGGCAGCTAATGTCATTAAGGCCCTTAATGCCAAATGGGGGCAAAGCAAAAACTGCTCGGCTGTGCAATCATCCACCAAAAATACTTACCTTTGTAGTCTAAAATTCAAGCAGGAATGGAATCATACAATATAATAGGTCTAATGTCGGGCACATCGGCTGACGGACTCGATGTCGTACTATGCAGGTTCGAAGGCAGCGACTACAACTGGAAATACACGCCAATAAAAGCAAAAACCTACGAATACGACAGCCAGACAAAGGCTAAGATGCTCTCGTTGCACACACTTTCGGCTGAAGATCTCAAGCGAGCCGATGTGTGGTTCGGTAACTTTTCCGCCGATGCAATAAACGAGTTCCGCAAGGACATAGCGGAGCACATCGACCTGGTGGCATCGCACGGACACACCGTCTTCCACAACCCGAACGAAGGCTACACAATGCAAATTGGCGACGGAAATGTCATTGCCAAGAAAACCAAGATTCCCACCGTCTTCGACTTCCGCAGCGGCGATGTAGCCCTTGGCGGACAGGGCGCTCCGCTTGTGCCTATTGGCGATGAACTTCTGTTCGGTGAGTACGATGCCTGCCTCAACCTCGGCGGATTCTCAAACATCTCGATGCGCAACAAGCAGGGCGAACGGATTGCCTTCGACATTTCGCCCGTCAACATCATAATGAACGAGTACGCCCGCAAACTCGGCAAAAACTACGATGCCAACGGCGACATTGCAGCCTCGGGCAAAACCATACCGACACTTCTGAAAAAACTTTCGGCAATAAGATACTACCGCCAGAAACCGCCGAAATCGCTCGGGCGCGAATGGGTTGAGAAGGAAATGAAGCCAATCCTCGCAGAATACGCCTCTGAAACCATTGCCGATATGCTCAACACCCTGTCGGCACACATAGGCGCCGAAATCGGCAAGGCCATAGGCAGAATCATAATCCCCGACGACACCACAATAAACTACAAGGAAGCAATAATTTTCGCCTTCCTCGGACTTCTGCGTATCTGTGGCAAAAACAACTGCCTCTCATCGATTACTGGTGCAAAAAAAGATTCGTGCTGCGGAGTGGTGGCGGTGGGATGAGAAAATAAGAAAACTAAATTCGGGAATTATTATGGATAGTCCGTGATTTAGTTCATAAAATCTCACCGCAAATCTCCATCCCATACACAAATTTTCCTACCTTTGCCCAAAACATTTGCAAACAGACAAAAATGAAGGGACAGAACTCAAAAATGGCGCTTACTTTTGCTCTCGCAGTGGCAATCTGCCTTATTAGTTGCAATGACCACGCCGCCGAAAAAGCCGAAGAAAAAATCATTGAAAAGGCAATCGACAAGGGCGTTGAGAAATTGGAAGAAGGCTTGAACATAGTCTTCGACAAAGCCAGAGATTATTACAATGAACATTTTTCACCAGACTCGAGCCAAGTCCCATATTACGAGAAACTTGAAATTCCACAGTCGAAAAAGAAACTCAAGGAACAGGTTGTCGAGCACAAGGGATACACCGTGAGTTACAACACTACCTGGCTCATCCCCAACTGGGTAGCCTACGAGCTTACAGATGAAGAAGTTGTCGGACAGGTTTCGCGAGCCGACAAGTTTGTCCCCGACCCCGACATCAAAGGACGCTGCTCCACCACCGACGACTACAAAGGTTCGGGCTACGACCGCGGGCACATGGCTCCGGCCGGTGATATGAAATGGGACGATACGGCAATGGAAGAAAGTTTCTACACCACCAACATCTGCCCGCAGAACCACAACCTCAACTCAGGCGACTGGAAGGAACTCGAGGAGCAGGTGCGCGACTGGGCAATCAAGAACGAAAAGGTGTATGTGGTGTGCGGACCTATCGTGAAGAAGAATTACGCGACCGTCGGTGCAAACAATGTCGCCGTACCCGATTCGTTCTACAAGGTTGTGCTGATGTACAGGGACGGCAGCTGGCGTTCTCTCGGTTTTGTATTTGCCAACAAAGCTGGCAACAAGCCACTCGACACATACACGAAGTCCGTCGATGAAGTTGAAAAACTCACTGGTCTGGACTTTTTCTCCGTACTGCCAGATAATATTGAAAAAGAAATCGAGAAAAACGGTTCGTTTGAAGAATTTGAGAGATAGGCGAAATGGATGACAAGGACACAATACTGCACGACCATTGCAGGGGCTACCTCCCTCACATCGAGAACAAGCAGTACCAGATGATCACATTCCGTCTATACGATTCTGTTCCGAAGGAAGTTGTCGAAGGGTGGAAAGAAACGTTGTCCCTTCTGGGTCAGCTGACTTCCAGTCAGCGCGAACAGCAAGAGCAGACAACTGGTCTGCGGGAACCCAGAAAGCATTCATTTTCCACCCACAAGACAGAAGCGGATAGACTTCTCGCCCTGCTTGACAAATACGAAGATGCTGGTTACGGAAGCTGTGTCCTAAAAAATGACAATGTTGCCAAAATCGTACACGATGCCATTTTCTTCTATCACGGGAAAAAATACAATGTCATCAGTTGGTGCATCATGCCCAATCACGTTCATGTGCTGATAGAAGTAATGAAAAATATCTCACTGTCGAGCATTTTGCATAGCTGGCGGTCGTTCTCGAGCAACGAGATTAACAAAGTGCTAAACCGCAGTGGTAGACTTTGGATGCCAGAATATTTCGACAGATTCATCAGAGACAACGACCACTTCAATAATGTTGTAGATTACATACACAACAATCCCGTAAAGGCAGGACTTGTGAAAGAAGCAACAGATTACAAATGGAGTAGTGCTGGGTATGCAAACTTTTTCCCCTTGTGCCTCAAGCAGGATGCTTGTGAACCCGGGGAAAAAGAAGTTTGCAACGCCAACGAAAAATCCTCCAACCAACACTAAAAAATAAAACAAAAGACAAAATGAAAGCACTAAAATTCCTCTTCCGCACAATCCTAATCCTGCTAATAATTGCAGTACTTACAATAGGTGGCTACATCGCATACCTGCAAATAAACTACTACCGCATCGATGACAATACGGAACTTCCAGTCTGCAATCCGCGTACTGAAACCGTCAAAATAGGGAAAGATTACACGGTTATGACCTACAACATCGGTTTCGGAGCCTACAACCACGAGTTTTCGTTCTTTATGGACAAGGGACGCATGAACGACGGCAGCGAAGTGAACGGCACCTACGGCAAGGCACGAAGCAAAGAAATAGTGGAGACAAATACGCACGGTGCAAAAGGTCACATCGAAAAGCATAGCCCCGACTTTTGTATAATGCAGGAAGTTGACACCGCCTCGACACGCAGTTTCTTCATCAACCAGCGCAACATAATAGAATCGGCTTTCGATGACTATTGCAGCGTTTATGGAGAAAACTTCCACAGTTCGTACCTTTGCTATCCGCTTAACGACCCGCACGGAAGCGTCCGCGCCGGACTGCTCACCCTCAGCCGCTACAAAATCGACAATGCCGTACGCCGTAGTTATCCCGTTGACGAAAGTTTCATAACCAAGTTCTTCGACCTCGACAGATGCTTCGTCATTACACGCATCCCAACCGACACCGACAAGGAACTCGTGCTGATAAACAGCCACATGTCGGCATACGACGAAGGCGGACTTATCAGACAGCAGCAACTTGAACTTTTGCGCAGTGTCCTTACCGAAGAGTACAACAAAGGCAACTATGTAATTGTCGGGGGCGACTTCAACCACGCACTGTGCGGTACTGTTGAGGCGTTTGCAAGCCAGCAGCAGATTCCCGAATGGGTTTCGGTGATGGAAGAAAGCGAAATTCCCGAACATTTCAGAATCGTGGAAGCCAAGAATGTCAAAGAAGTGCCAACTTGCCGTAGCACCGATATGCCATACACCAAAGGTGTAAACTATACCGCCGTCCTCGACGGATTTATCGTTTCGAACAACATTGAAGCCGAAGCAGTCAACTACGATGCCGACTTCATGTACAGCGACCACAATCCGGTGATAATGACATTCAAATTGACAATGGATAATTGATAATGGACAATGGACAATTGATAATTAACCATCATTATAACGCTATGTGGGCGAAACATTGAATCTTTGAACCCGATGCAAAGCATTGCATCGCTACAATTTTCGAATTTTCAAATCTTCGAATCTTCAAATTCTCAAATTATCGAATTATCAAACCTTGACGCATCCCGTAGCCTCTATTTTTTTCTCCCAGCTTTCTGCACCTTTACATTGTCTATCTTGATGAGATTACCGAAACGGTAAGTTCGTGTCATATAGATTGTTCCATCGGGATTATATTTGTACCAAACCTTATGTTTCAAACCACCACGATATTCGCCTACGGTCTCAATCTGACCATCGGGATACAGCCACTTGTGCAATCCCACAGCATCGCCATCGCGATAGTTGCCTGAAAAGCACAATTTTCCACTATCAACATAATACGATTTCCATTCGCCGGTCATTTCATCGGCTGAATATGAGCCATACTGCACCACATCGCCAATATGCTGCTCCCAATCACCATTTTTCAATCCTTCCGAATACGAGCCTTTAACAAGCATATTTCCTACGGAATCGTATTCCTCGTATGCGCCATCGAGAAGTCCGTCGTAATAGTTTTCGACACGGCGTTTGGCCCCATTCGGATACAGCCACGTCCACTCGCCAACAGGCTTGTCGTTTTCGTATTCACCCTGCATTTCGGGATTGCCGCTCGAATAGAAATACAACCATTCACCATTCATCTTGCCTTTGCGATACGTTCCCTCGGCATAAAAGTAATCCCAATAGCCATCGTACAAACGCCATTTGCCAGTTCGCTTTCCGCCCTCGTCAAACAGGCCCTCGCCGACCAGCACACTTTCCGACGAGTACTCCCTCGATTTTGTCAACTTGCCGTTTTCATCGTATTCCTTATGAATTCCTATTGGCATATTGTGAAGAAATGAGCCTTCGGTCTTTATTTTTCCATTGTCGTAGAACGTTTTTTTGTACTCAGCCATTTCTATTTCGGCCAAAGTGGTGTCGTTTTCCACCGAGAATGGTTTTCCATCGACATACCTCTGTTCATCAACAAGTCTTCCCGACTGGTCAAAATTGCGCTGCACACCGTTAACCTTACCATTATAATATTGTGTTTCGGTCTTTTTTGCACCGGATTGGTAAAATTCAACCCAACGCCCTTGCTTCAGACCGTTTTCATCGGTACGATTAATCTTTTGTGTCTGAACCAAATAGCCTTTACGATATGTTATTATTGAAATTATGGTACTGTCGCGGTCGAATTCATATCCTTCACCGTCGCGCTTGTCGCCTACATACTTGTAAACGTACTGCAAATAACCATCCTTGTTGTAAAAATACGAATTTCCTTCGCGCATACCATTAAGGAATAGTTCTTTGGAATCCAAGTAATAAACCTTTACGGAATCGTCGTTGTAATAAAACTTGTAGCCATACGAAAAGCCGTTTTTCTTGCCGTCGCGATAAGTTATCGACTTTTCAAGATTTCCGTCCTGAGCATAAAAATTCCAGATGCTATCGAGTTCGAACATTGTGCGCAAGCCTTCCGATTTCAGGGTTCCGTCCTCGTAGTAGCTTTTCCAGAAACCATCGGGCTTGCCATTGCGCAAAGTACCTTCGCTCGACACTGCGCCATCGGGGTAGCGGTACTGCACAAAACCATCGTTTTGCGCAAATGCCACTTGCGAGAAAAACAATACGGCAAAAATCGACAATATGACACTACACAATCTCATACTTAATTCCTCTGCAAATTTCGCACCGCATTCTCTACCGACTGCCTATCAAAAAACATAATTCCATTCAGATGGTCGATTTCGTGTTGGAAAATATGTGCAGTGTACTGATGTGTTATTTTTTCTTCATGGGAAACGCCATCGGCATCGGAATAAGCCACCTTCACCCAAGTAGCACGATACGAGAAGCCTTCTATTTCCGGATAGTTGCCGCCATCGGGCACCGAAAGACAGCCGTCGCTGCGACGCGCAACAGAATCAGAATACTCAACAATCTGCGGATTGAAATAAAACTCCCATGGAGCGTCGTCATCTGAGACCTTCTTGTCCCAACGCTGCACGCATATTATACGTCTGTTTATCCCTACCTGCGGAGCAGCTATGCCTACGCCGTCCACCTGTGCAATCTTGCACATTCTGTGCGCCAGATAATTCCAAATGGTGTCACTGAGATCCACGTCAATCGAAGGTGTACGCAACAACAAAGAATCGGAACGATCAAATACATTCAATATCCTAAATTCATTATCTGGAGCAGTTACAACAGCATACTCCGCATCGGTTACCGCCAAAGGATCCTTTGTCTGGCACGACACAAGTACCGACACAACTGCAAGTATCATTGTAATATACAACCTATTCATTATGTAATTTTTGCGAAACAAAGGTAAGGAAAATTTCAATTTGCAAATTGGATTCTCCGTAAAGACATTATATTTTAACAATACCAAGTCAGCTCCTAATTTTTCTTTTCTCTGAAACGATAGCTAAATCCTAGCCCCACCCTTAGGCTGCTGCCCCTCACTTTGCAGTTCATATTGCCCGACAATTTTTCATCACGATATAAATACAAGTTTATCTCTTGTAGAGTAATTATTCCTTGTGCGTATGCGGCATACACATCGAACTGGAATCTTTCCTTTACCAGATACGACAATCCTATCCCAGCCGAAACGCCAAGCGAAAACGGGGAATGTCCAAATTTAGTGCAACCCATATTCATATTAGGCATGTTCTTATATCTAGAACGGAATGAATGACGATCAGAATCGTACGAAACAAACAGCCCCTCCTTTGTGTATAGCGTGAAATTTCCAAAACTCACAATGTTGGTTTTTGCCGAGACATTTATTTCATACATGAAAACGTTATGGTAATTATTATTAAAGAACTTTTTTTCTCGTAAAACATAATCGACAAATGTAAACGACACATCAATTCCAACCCTATCGTTGTACATACGAGTCATTCCTATCCCTACAGAGTAACCCCATGAAGAATAGTCTTTCTTATTAAACTCGCCTTCGCAATGTATTGGAACCATTGGCTTCGTATATGAGCCGAAAATGTTGATGCTTTTGTACTGCGACATTGCCGACATGCTTAATGCCAATATATATATAATTGCTACTATTCGTTTCATTATTAGAACATTTTATGACAAAAGTAATACTTTTAATTTTTATACGAACTTTTTACGGAGGAAATCTTTTTGTTGCGTATGTCGTAATAAAAAAATGTTCAAAAAAAATCGCCGTTCAAACCAATACAGACAAAATAAATAGTAACTTTGTGGCTTATTTGATAACAATAAAATTATATACTATGTCGAAGGAAAACATTGAATTTTCGGATGCTAAAGCATTAGGTCTCAACGAAGAAGAAT
The DNA here is from genome assembly GCA_902790405.1 of uncultured Bacteroidia bacterium. Taxonomy (GTDB): domain Bacteria; phylum Bacteroidota; class Bacteroidia; order Bacteroidales; family ML635J-15; genus Bact-19. The sequence continues at coordinate 593 of CADARW010000078.1, read as the reverse complement.
TTGAAAAGATAAAACAGTTGCTCGGCAGGACACCGAACTACACCGAACTGAGCATCTACTCCGTAATGTGGAGCGAACACGCATCGTACAAGAACTCAATCCGCTGGATTAAGACTTTGCCTCGCAAAGGCGGTTGCCTGCTTACTGGTGCTGGTGAAGAAAACGCAGGTTTGGTTGATATAGGCAACGGACTTGCTTGTGCTTTCAAGATTGAATCGCACAACCACCCGTCGGCAGTAGAACCATATCAGGGTGCAGCAACAGGCGTTGGCGGTATCAACCGCGACATTTTCACAATGGGTGCCCGTCCAGTTGCTCAGCTCAACTCGCTGCGTTTCGGTAACATCGAGAACGAACATACAAAATGGTTGCTCCGCCGCGTTGTTAAGGGAATCGGCGACTATGGTAACGCTTTCGGCGTTCCGGTTCTTGGCGGTGAAGTCAATTTCGACGAATCGTACAACACCAACCCGCTCGCCGAGGCTGCGGCCAACGACACCGGACTTGATGTCGCGCAGACAGTGGCCGGGAGCGGAAACCACGGCGCGGATACCGACGGCGACGGCGTGCCGGACGGCTGGGAACTCTATGTG
>CADARW010000077.1 GCA_902790405.1 uncultured Bacteroidia bacterium | reverse complement strand
CGCACTGGCAAATCTTTCGGACAACTACAAGATTGTTGAATATCCGGCAAAGAAGGAATGGTTTGAAACTCTATCGGAGCAGTTTGACATTTCGACCAGAATAATGAAGAGCGAACTTGGTGAAAACTATATTTATTATCAGAACGCCAAGAGAGTTGCCGAAACCAGTGGCATCCAGGCTCGTATGGAGCACGACATTGTTATAAAGTAAATGTTTTGTGGTTAATATATGAAGAATCCGCAGGTGATGAGCTTGCGGATTTTTTTGTGTATTTGTAAACCGAAAAGGGATAGATTTTGTCACGCGTATTCTTGTTTTTGTGTATATTTGTATTTTCTGAGATTGTATGGCTAACGAGTCGGTTTTGTATTATATTGGTTTTGAGGAGCCTGTCGGAGGCGAGGTGTCGACATTTGGATTGGGTGCAAATGTTGACAGCGGGAGTGAGATGTATAGGGGCATTCATGTTTATTCGTGTAAAGATGATTCTGAGTGCATGACGTTTCCGTTCTATTTCATTATGGGCAAGCACGATTATGTATGGAATGCTGGTGGCGACAAGATTTTGCTTTCGGCCTGTATTGGATTTTTTTTTTTTTTTTTCGAAATGCTTCCCGACAAATATTCGAAGTGGACGCCATTGATAATAATTGCCGATGTGTCTGAAAGGCATGTTGTTAAAATATATGAGGGTAGAGGCAGGTTGTGCTGGAATGACAGTGAAACAGACATAAGGGATAAAAAAGGTTTGAAAGAGTATTCTTATGACGAGTGGCTGTCGCGATACGAAGCCCAGAAGGATAAGATTGAGCTTATGAGGGCATATATGGAAGATTTGGGATATACGTGCATGTATGAAGATGATGACGATTCCCTATTTGATAATCCGCACAATAATGCTACTAGAAATGATAATAAGTCATCTGCTGAAGATGGTGTAGAAAATGGTGGTCAGAAGAAATCTATATTTCTGGGAGTGCTTTTCTTTATTGTTGCGGCAGTAGCTATTGTGCTGGTAAGATGGATTAGGCATAAGATTATGTCGTTATAATGCACAAAAAAAGCGGTCAATTTCTTGATCGCTTCTTTGTGGGAACAATAGGATTCGAACCTATGACCCCCTGCTTGTAAGGCAGGTGCTCTGAACCAGCTGAGCTATGCTCCCTTGTCATTAGCGGTGCAAAAGTATTGCAAATTTCCGAACTGACAAAATAAAATCGATAATTTTTCAAAAATATTTTATCCTATTGAAAACCATAGTGTTTGAAGTAATCTCCGACGATAAATGTGCTTCCTCCAATGAAAATTGTGTCGCTGGACGAGGCGTTTTTCTTCGCGGATTCGTAGGCGGAGGGAACATTTTCGTAAATTTCTCCCGTCAAGCCGAACTTTTCTCCGTAGGCTTTTACTTCTTCTGCTGGCATTGCACGAGGAATTTCGGCATTGGTAAAATAGTACTGCGCATCCTTCGGGAAAAGCGGCATCACATGCTCCACGTCCTTGTCGTTTACAAAACCAAGCACAATGTGCAGTTGCGGACATTTAATCGCCTTCAGTTGTGCGGTTACATACGACAGTCCGTCAATGTTATGGCCTGTGTCGCAGATTGTTAGCGGCGAGTCGGAGAGGATTTCCCATCGTCCGTGCAAGCCTGTAAGACCTTTTACGTTCTGCAGTGCATCGGAAATGTTCTTGTCTGGTATTCGCCAAAAAGGTCGAATTTGATGGTTTCCGTGTTGTTAATCAGGTATTCGGCGTGCTTGTGATTGTCGGCAACTTTGATTTTCTCAACATGTATCTCCTTGTCGGCAAATGTGATAGGCGAGTTTTGCTCCTTTGCTTTTGCAAGGAAGACATCTTTTGTTTCGGCGTGGGTTTGTCCGATTACAACGGGAATTCCTGGCTTTATGATTCCTGCTTTTTCGCCAGCGATTAGTGGAAGTGTGTTGCCAAGAAACTGCGTATGGTCGAAGCTTATGTTGGTGATTACCGAAAGTTCGGGCGTGATGATGTTGGTGGAGTCGAGCCGTCCGCCCATGCCGACTTCAATCACAGCGACATCGACCTTCATGTCGGCAAAGTACTTGAATGCCAGGGCAACAGACATTTCAAAAAACGATGGCTTCAGTTTTCCGATGATTTCTTGGTTTTGGTTTATGAAGTCGCAGACGTAATCCTTTGAAATCATTTCACCGTTGATGCGTATACGTTCGCGGTAATCGACAAGGTGAGGCGAGGTGTAAAGTCCTGTCTTGTAGCCTGCTGACTGAAGAATTGCAGCCAAGGAGTGCGAAACAGAACCTTTGCCGTTTGTTCCTGCTACGTGTATGGTTTTGAACGACTTGTGCGGATGTCCGAAATATTCGTCGAGAGCCAGAGTATTGTCTAAGTTTGCCTTGTATGCTGCTTTGCCAACTCGCTGGTACATAGGCAACGAGCTGAACATAAAGTCTATTGCTTCCTGATAGTTCATTTCTTTGATAGTTTTTTGAGGTCGTCGGACGTGATGTGTCCGTATGTGTTTTTCTTCAGTTTTTGAAAGTCGTAGTAGTAGATTAATCCTTTGGTATCGATGATTATTTTTATGCAATATTGCTGCCCGTTGCTGTCGTACGGGTTGACAATGTGTGCAATCAGAGCCTTGTCATCGTTGGAGTTTGTTAGCTCCTCGATTTGTTCTGCTGTTACAAGTTCTGCATTTTGGTATGCCGATTTAAGCGCGGAATTGCTGCGTAAGTCGTCTGACACATCGTTTTTTAGCAGGTATAATTTTTTGCCGGCCAGACTGCCAGAGTTGTCGATGTAATAGTCGATTATTTTTTCTTTTGTAAGTTCCGGATGTTTGCGGCATATTTCCACATGCGTCTGGCAATGCTTTATCATTGCGCCGAGCTTGTAGGTGTATTTGCTCTCGTCTTCGTCGCCCTGGTAGCAGAGAGGAACGGCGCATAGGGTAGGCATATCGTTGACTGTCTTGTATTTGCTTCCGCCAAGCGACAAAATCAGAAAATCAAATTTCGTGTCGTCGCCTTCAAAGTACGCAATGTTCACTACTAGGAACGATTTGTCGTCGTCGTGGCGCAGTTTCTCGAATTCGCTGGCTTTGATAAATTTGTAAGGTGTTGCAGTCCAGTGCTTTTCTACGGCATCCTTTATCTTGTCGTTGTAGTCGCACATGAAATCATTTTTCAGCACTACATAAGTGGTTGTCTTGTAGAATTTTTCCACATCCGACTTGTTTCCCATCGGTATTTTTATCTGCGTAAAAGCCTGCAATGTGGTAGCTAGTATTACAAGTAATATGGTTAATCGTTTCATTGTCATTGTGTTATTTGTTGAAATAGATTGGGTGATTTCGGTTGTATTTCTGAACATATTCCATTATGCCTTTTATGCGCTTACGTTTGCCAAGCTTTGAGTATTCGGTATGTAGTTCGGTGTCGTCCTTTATAAGTTCCAACAGATTTTTGCTGCCATACGAGATTATTTCACCAGTATTCATGTTGATAAAGTAATGCACTAACTCCTCGGTTGTATATGACTGTGCAGATGGAATATACATTGGGTCATACATCATTGTGCCGCCTACGTAATGGGTGACGAGTTCTGTTGAAACAAAATGCGAAATTGTTCCGATGTATGGTATGAGGTAAAATTTGTTGTTCCAGTAAATGTTTGGTTTTCCGTTGTTTGCGTAGCCCCAGATGAGTTTGCGAGGAATTTCGTTGAGAGTTCCGTTTTCGTCGTAGTAACTAATTGTTTCACAATGGAGTAACTTTTTGAAAAACTCATCGTCGTAGGCTGGAGAGACGAAGCGCGAGAACGGAATTGGGGAGTTGTTGCGGAAAGAGTAGAATGATGTGTAAACGCCGTTTTTGAACTCGAACGAATAGTCGTACCGCATGGTTTCTTTTTCTGTTTCCTGCGCCGTAGCGTTGCCGAAAATTGTGAATGCGAGCAACAAAATCAATATGAAGCGATTGTTTAGCATATTACCATTAACGATTTGTGTTTTATGGTTATGTCAACTGTTTTGCCAACTTTCTTTGCTTCTCCGTCGATGTTGGCGTACTCGTTTGTGTTGTTGCATATCTTGATAGATTTTCCCTGTAGGATTTTTACTCGATGCGAGTGGTCAAGATTGTTGGTAAGCAGCAACATTGCCGTGTGCGGAGCTGTGATTAATGGAATGTTTTTCACGATGCAAACATCGATAAGGCCGTCGTCGATTCTTGAATTTGGTGATACTATTGCGTTGTAGCCGAATTGGTTAGCATTGGCAAGGCAGATAAACATTGCTTTGTGTAGCGAACTTTGTCCATCGATTTCAATCTTGTATTCGTTTGCTTTGTAGGTCGGGTACTTCGTGGCGATAAGTTGTACATAGGAGTGAAGTCCTCTGGTGTTCTTCGGTTTTTCTTGGAACTCTTTGGCTATCAGAGCGTCGAATCCAATTCCGGCAATGCTGGCGCAGAAATTTCCGTTGACCGACATTGTGTCAATGCGCTTCATTCTGTTTTCGTTCAGAACTTCGACGGCTTTGGTCCGTGATACTGGTATTTTTAGGCTTCGTGCAAGTCCATTTCCTGAGCCACAGGGGATTATGCCCATTTTGGTTTGTGTATCGACAAGTCCGGCAGCAACTTCGTTGACGGTTCCGTCGCCACCGACAGCTACAACGATGTCGTAGCCTTTGGATGCGGCTTGCCTGGCAAGTTCGGTTGCATGTCCAGCATATTGAGTTTCAGCTATTTCGTAGTCGAAATTTATGCGGTCTATGCCTTGTTCGATAGCCTTTAGCGCCGACTTCTGCTTGCCAGTGCCCGAAACAGGGTTGATGATTATCAGTACTTTTTCCTTGTCGTCCATTGTTCGTATGATAATTTTTGCGAAAATAATTAAATTATTGCGGTTGCTATTCTTTTGTTGAGATAGTTTATTAACAAAAATATTACCTTTGTGTCGGATTTCTGCCTGTTGGTTGGAAAAACGGTTTATAGTCTTGACAGTCAATGGTTCTAACGAATAATGCCATAGAATATACAATAAGACGCATTGCCGACATTGCGTTTCCGCAGAAGGAATGCCATGTTGAAATTGGTGATGTTCCAACGCTTGTTGTCGATTCGGAAATCGTCGTGAAGTTTAATCTTCCTGACGATCCAAATGTGGAATTATTGTGTTCTGGAAAGGCTTTGTATTCAAATGTTAAATCGTTTGACGATAAAGTGACGCTTAAGGTATTTTCGTTGGCTGAGAATGCTCCGTTGTTTTCTTGTGAAGGCAAGGAGGTGCGTGTAAATTTCGATATGCTGACGATTTCTTTCCTTCTGCTTTCGCGTTACGAGGAGAAGGTGACGGAGCGTCGTGACAAATACGGTCGTTTCTGCTATTCCGATAGTCTTTGCTCTAAATACGAACTCGTTGATGTTCCGATAGTTGACGAATATGCAATGCTACTGCGAAAGTTTGTACAGGAAAGTTTTCCTAACTTTGTGATAGCCAAGCGAGAACCAAAGTTTATTCCAACTCATGACATTGATTTTCTGTTCCGCTTTCCGGGCTTTCCGAAGGCAGTAAAGACTATCGCTGGGGATTTGTTTAAGCGGAAAAGCTTGCGCTTGTCGTGCAAATCGTTGGCTGAATACATGAAATCTTTGCGCGATTTTCGGCGTGACCCGTATGTTTCAGCGGTATATGAACAGCTTAAAGTTTCTGTTGATAATAAATTAAATTCTATATTTTATTTCAAGTCGTTACGAAGCAAAGATTTTGATTCTACATACAATATTCTTTCGCCAAAGTCGTGTGCATGCATTAAGGATTTGCAGTCGCATGGTGTGACCGTCGGACTGCACGGAGGTTATGATTCTTTTGACGACAAAATCATGTTTGCAGCTGAGAAAAGTCGGCTGGAGGTGGTGTGTGGGTGTGAGGTTTCGTCAGTCCGCCAGCATTTTCTGCGTTTCGATGTTCGCAAGACTCCGCAGGTTTGGCAGGAGTGTGGCATTCGTATCGATTCGACATTGGGATTTCCTGAGCATGAGGGCTTTAGGTGCGGAACTTGTCATCCGTATCCATTGTATGACATTGAAAATGATGTTGCGTGGGGCGTCGTTGAGCATCCGTTGGTTGCGATGGATACGACTTTGTTCCAGTATCGCGAATTGACTGAGGAGGAAGCATTTGCAAATATTTCCCGACTTTACGAAAGGTGCAAGGCCGTTGAGGGCGACTTTGTTCTTCTGTGGCATAATACCACGATGTTTGGAGAGCTCAAAAGTTGGTACGAAAATGTGTATCTGAGATTCCTAAATACGCTTTTATAGCACTTGAAGTGTTTGTTGAACTTGCGTTTTCTTATATCCAATCGTTCAGCCAATAATATGTTATTGCAAAGTATTCCCTGAAGCAAATGATTTCCAGTTTCAGGTAGTTCCAGTAGGTGTAGCGCAAGTTTGTGCTTTCTATGTCGGGGACGAATTTGTTGCCTTTGAGCTTGGCTTTGTCCAGTTCTAGGTCGAAGTCAACCGTGCTTTCAAATGCTCCGATGCCACGGATGTTTTCTATTTCGCATTTCTTGAGGAATTTCAGTGTGCGCGACAGGTGCTCTGGTGCGGTGATTATCAGCGATGAAGCTTCTTTTAGCTGCGGAAAGCTGTCGGCAAGGCAAACCGATTGGGAACGGGTGTTGCTTCCGCTTGTCATATACATTATACTGTCGGAAGATATTCCGTTGTTGACTAGGTATTTTGTCATTTCTGCTTGGCACACAGAGTCTTCGGGGTGGACAAGTATAATCGGCTTGTGCAGTTTGCCCGCGATTTCGGCGGTGTAATACAATCTTATGAGGTTGCTTTCGGATGGCATTCCTGCTCCGCCGAACATTACTATATAGTCGGGGGTGAAGATTGTGGTTGTGTCGTCTTCCCAGCTATTGTCTTCTCCGAGACTGCGGTGCATGTAGAATGGGAGTGGGGTGAGTGCAAAAATGTTTATTATAAGCGTTATTATCCCAAGTGAGATAAATAACCACTTTAATATGCCCCAAACGATTTTCATGCGGCCTACAGACTGATTATTTCGTCCATCCTGATGTCGGTCGGTTCGGTCGGAATCTCATACACAAGCTGGAAATCGAAGCAGATGCCAATTTTCTTGACGCCAGTGTGCTTGCATAGGAAGCGGTCGTAATAGCCGCGACCACGACCAAGACGATTGCCATTTTTGTCGAATGCCACGCCCGGAACGATTATAAGGTCGTATCCACCAGTATATTCCACCGACTGAGGCTCTTGTATGTCGAAGTCGCCTTTGGCAAAAGTGGTGTCGGCATCAAGCTTTACGGGAATTATGTCGTCGCCGACTACGGTAGGAAGGATTATCTGCTTGCGGTTGCGCCACTTGGCAATGAAATCTGCCGTCTGCACCTCGTCGGGAAGCGAGTAGTAGAGCATGACGATGTTTGCCTTGGCAAAATCGGGATGCGATTCGATCTTAGCCATTATTGCTTTCGACTGAGTCTCAAGCTGTTCGGCTGAGTGTTGCCTCTTTAGTTCTTTTATGTGTTTTCTAAGTTCTTTCTTGTCCATTGTGTTGAGTCGCGCCGTGGCACGACCGTACGTTTAATTGTTAATTATCAATTTTCTATGCATGAAATCTTTGCTTCTTTTCGCCTTTTAGCCTGTCAGCCTGTCGGCCTGTGAGCCTTTTCGCCTTCGAGCCTGTCAGCCTTTTTACATATCTCCGCCATCGTCATCCGAATCTTCGCCTTTCTCTTTGCGTTTCTTGAAGTCGTTAAGCTTGTATGTTATTGATATGTTGAAGTTTGGCCAAGTGTTAGAGCGTGTCATGTGGTAGTACAGGTAGTCGGTCTCGGTAGTTGTGTTGAACTTCATGGTATTGAACAGGTTACGGAAGTTTACGCTGATAGAGAGCCTCTTGTCGAGGAAGTCCTGCTTAATGCCAAGATTAAACGCAATTCTTCCTGCGCTGCGTCCCTGTGCTGTGATTGAAGGCGCATCGTAGAATCCACCAAACTGTATGTTTGTTCCCGACTTCTTGATTCTGAATGTGTTATTAATCCTTACTCGCCAAGTGAATGTGCTGTTGCTGCGATATGTCTGTGACTTTATAGAATAGTAGTATGCGTTTACGCTTGCATTCAGGTTGTACCACTTGCAGGGGTTGAAGTTGCCCATGATTTCGCTACCGAGCGACAAGTCCTTGCCGATGTTGTCGAATGTCTTGATGTACATGTTTGAATTGGCTGTATCGACAAGCGTTACGTTCTGTATCAGGTCGTTGGTCTGCCGTGCGTAAAGTTCGAACGAAACAAAATGCTCGCCGAAACGCTTTTGCAGCGACATGTCGTACGAGTTTGTGTATTCAGGGTTAAGTGCCGGATTTCCACGGCGTATGTTGTTGGGGTCTTCCACCTGCGTCATGGGGTTGAGGTTCCATGGACGCGGTCTTTCGAGACGACGGCTGTAACTTCCCATCAACTGCAAATCTTCTGAGAACGAGTAGGATAGGTGTACCGATGGAAAAAAGTCGAATTTCTTGTAGGCATAGTCGCCATTGGGAATTGCAAACAGACGGTTTGTGTATTCTGTTCTCAAACCTACCTGATAACCAAAGTTTTTCCAGAAATTCGAGTAAATCACATAACCCGACTGCACATTAAGGTCGAAGTCGTATGGACTGTGGCGCGATTCGTCGTTTACCCAGTCGTTGCTCTGCCATATCGCGTATTTGTAGTCGTTCGTCTGGTTGCGGATGTTGATTTCGTATCCGGCTTCGAGTTTCGACTTTTCGTTGAATGGAAGCACATAGTCTGCCTTGGCCTGATAGCGGTCCTGAGTGCCAAGTTCCACGGTGTTGTAGCGGTCCTGCACAGCGCCAGCAACAACTTCACCGCCAAGACTTTCGGTTTCTGCTTCGGTGTATTCGTTGTAGTTGTTGGAACGGTTTGCCGAATAGTTGAAATACAACTGCAGTTCGTGTCCGGGCTTTGCAAACTTGCGCTGGTAGTTGATGTCTCCGCTCCAGTAGTTGTTCCTGCGCTTCGAAATTTCATCGGTGTAGTACGAGTACGGGTCGCCGAGCATATATGTGTGCGGGTCGTAAATCAGTGAGTCCAACTTGTTGAAATAGAAGGTCTCGGCTTCGGTAATGCCGTTTCCTCCATGTCCGCGCGAGCCATATTTGCCCGAAATTGTAATCACATCGTTGTCGGTAATGTATATGTCCATACCTGCGCGGGCATTCCAGCTTTGTCTGCCATAAAGTCCTGAGTTCTGGTTGTTTAGGCAGAACATGGAATCCTTGGCAGGGTTAAGGTAGGTTTCGCGTTCCGACTTGCCGAAACTCTTGCTCATACGGCGGTTGTATTCGCCACCGACGAAAAAGTTAAGTTTCTGGGTGCGGAAGTTGAATAGTGCGCTACCGCCGAAGGTGTTGTTGTTGCCGTAGTTGGCCGAAACCTGTCCGTTGTAGCCTTTGCGCTTCTCCTTTTTCAGCACTACATTGATAATTCCGCCTACGCCATCTGGCGCGTATTTGGCTGAGGGATTGGTAATTATCTCGATGCTTTCGATTGAACTTGCAGGAATCTGCTGTAATGCCTCGCTGCCTTCGAGCGGACTTGGACGACCGTCAATCAGCACAAGAAAACTCTCTGAGCCACGCAAAGATACATTTCCGTCGAGGTCGGTGGTGACAGAAGGCGCATTTTCAAGCACTTCCACTGCCGATGCTCCCGACGATACAATGTCCTGGTTTACATTTATGACCTTGCGGTCGAGACGGTAATCGACATTGTTCATAGTGGCTTCAACCTCCACTTCGCCAAGCATTTGTGCATCGACGCTAAGGTGTATCTTGCCCATGTTGAACGACTTCTTGTCGGCTGTTATGCTAACGCCTTCGCGTGTGACCTTGCCGTAGCCGATGAAAAGCACTTCAACCTTGTGTGTGCCGTATGGAACGCTTTGCACGCTGAATTTTCCATGACTGTCGCTCATGCTGCCGGCGATGACATTGCCGTTCTTGTCGTAAACCACTATGTTGGCAAATTCAACAGGCTCGTTGCTGTCCTTTTCGAGTATGGTGCCGTATATTACGCCGTCGGCGGGCTGTCTGTCGGGGCGTTGCGCGTTTGCTATGCCAATGCTGAGGCAAACGGCAGTAAATAGAAGTAAAATCTTTATTTTCATGCAATTACATTTTTTTGTGACTTATGAAATTTCTCCGCAAATCGACTGCATGAGAAGGCGTTTCATTTCGTCGTGTGAATAATTTTCCCCTAAAAGGAACATCATTTTAGTAATTGCTGCTTCAATGGTCATGTCTTTTCCACTTACTACGCCGCAGTTCATCAGCTTGAGGCTGGTGGCGTACTTTCCGTGAACAACCGAACCGACTGTGCATTGCGTTATGTTTAGGATTGTTATTCCCTTGTCGATTGCTTCTTCAAACAACTTGATAATCTTGTCGTTGGTGGTAAGGTTGCCCGAACCGTAAGATTCTACGATTAGTCCGCGCAGACCTTCGATGTTGATGATTGCCTCGATGGTCTTAGGCTGTATGCCGGGGAAATATTTCAGCACGGCAATGTCGCGGCAGAGTTTCTTGTGTGCTACCAAATGAGCGTTTTTGCTTGTCCACAACTTGTCCTCTTCGACCTTCACATCGATGCCTGCTTGGGCAAGCCATGGATAGTTGGGCGAACGGAAGGCGTCGAAATTCTCAGCACTGTACTTTGTCGTTCTGTTTCCACGGTAGAGACGGCTTTCGAAATATACGCAAACCTCGTGGATGACAGGTTTTCCGTCGCGTTGCATGCTGGCAAGCTCGATGGCCGAAATCATGTTTTCGCGTCCGTCCGTGCGCAAAAGTCCAATCGGCAATTGCGATCCAGTGAGGATTATTGGTTTGTTTACATTTTCGAGCATGAAACTCAATGCCGAAGCGGTGTAAGCCATTGTGTCTGAGCCGTGTAGTACGACAAATCCATCGTAATGGTCGTAGTTCTTTTCAATAACCTCCACAATCTCAACCCAGAAATCGGGGTCGGCATCGGATGAATCTATCGGCGTTTCGAAGCTGTACGAACTTATGTCAGCAGGAAAATCCTTGAGCATCGGTATGTAGCTCAGCAGGTTCTCGAAGTTGAACGGCTGCAATACACCGTTCTTGTCCTGAATCATGCCGATGGTGCCGCCAGTATAAATTATTAATATTTTCGGTCTCATTATAATAGGCTGTCAATCTTTTCTGCAAGGCGGACAAAAATTTCCTCGATGCTGCCGACTCCGCTAATCGACATCACTTTGCCCTGATTCTGATAGTGTTCCATGACGGGGAAAGTCTTTTCTTCGTATTCCTTGAGGCGATTTTCAAAGACTTCTGGAGTGTCGTCGGCACGGTTTTCGACCTGTGCGCGGTGCATCATACGCTTGATAAGTTCTTCGCGAGGCACATCCATATTCAAGAGGCATGAAAGTTCCATTCCTTCGCGTTTCAGAATTTCGGCGTAAAGTGGGTTTCCGGCGGAATTTTGAAGAAAATCGGGGAGATCGGCGGCAATGGTCCAGGCCGCGGCTTCGAGCGAGTCGACCCCGTAGAGAGCCGCACCGCATGCCCATGCGAGAACTTTGCCCGTCGCCACCCCTACTCGAAGACCGGTAAAGGAGCCGGGACCGATCGCTACCGCAATCCCGTTCAAGTCCGTGGGAGACCACCCCTGCGACTTTAAGATTTTGTCGATTGCCGGGACGAGAGACTGCGCGCTCCGCTGATCGGGGCGAAGGAGCTCACAGGCCAGGAGTTCCCCTTTATCAGCGCAGGCAACGCTCCCTTGTAATCCGGTTGTTTCGATCGCTAAGAGTTTCGTCAATTTGCTCAGCTCTTCCTATTTCTATTTTTTTTATTTATATTATACTAACAGCTGTTTATTTACAAGTTCGATCGCAACCATAGGAACGATTTTTAAGCGAG
>CADARW010000076.1 GCA_902790405.1 uncultured Bacteroidia bacterium | reverse complement strand
CGGCGATGCACTTGTTGAAATCGAATAACGAACCTAAAAAAGTATGATTATGGATATTTTAAAGAAAAGTCTGCTTGTCGGGTTCGTATTCCTGATTTCAATGCTGGCTTCTCCAAATATTTTCGCTCAGGATAAAACCGATGGCGAAAATCAGAAGGTAGAAGCAACGACAGGAGCTACAGTCCAGAATGCAGACTCGGTGGCAACCACAACTTGCCCCGAAAAGGTTGAAAATCAAACAGAGCCAGCAGAAGAAACCATTGCTGAACCAGTAGAGGAAACCGATGATTCGGCTTGGGGTAAAATCGTAAAGTTCTGCAAGACCAGCGGTATAGCAGGATTGGGCGAAAACTGGAAGGCAATCATCATGTTGCTTATCAGCTGCCTGCTCATTTATCTTGCAATTGCAAAGCAGTACGAACCGCTTTTGCTTCTCCCGATAGCATTCGGTATGCTGTTGTCGAACTTGCCTGGCGCAGAAATGTACCACAGCGAACTCTGGTCGAACTTCCTCGACGAGAATAGCCCTGCTTATCACAGCTACGGCACAATCCTGAAGGAAGGCGGTATGCTCGACATCATCTATATGGGTGTTAAGTTAGGTCTTTACCCGTGCTTAATATTTATAGGTATAGGCGCAATGACTGATTTCGGTCCGCTGATTGCAAACCCGAAGAGCCTTCTGCTCGGTGCTGCAGCTCAGTTCGGTATCTTCATTACCTTCCTCTGCGCAGTAGCAATAGGTTTCGCACCAAACGAGGCTGGTTCAATAGGTATCATCGGTGGTGCCGACGGTCCTACTGCAATCTTCCTCACCTCGAAGCTTGCTCCTGATTTGCTCGGTCCTATCGCAATCGCTGCTTACTCCTACATGGCTTTGATTCCTGTAATCCAACCGCCTATCATGAAGGCTCTCACAACCAAGAAGGAACGCCAGATTACAATGAAGCAGCTCAGGGATGTAAGCAAGAAGGAAAAAATCGTTTTCCCGATTGTAATTACTATGATTGCAGTTCTTATAGTTCCGTCGGCAGCATCGCTTATCGGCTGCTTGATGTTCGGAAACTTGCTTAAGGAATGCGGTGTAACCGAAAGACTTAGCAAGACCGTACAGAACGAACTTATGAACATTGTAACCGTATTCCTCGGAATTTCGGTTGGTGCAACTGCAGTAGCAGGTTCGTTCCTTACTCTCAAGACTATCGAAATCGTTATCATCGGTGTTGTTGCATTCAGCTTCAGTACAGCAGGTGGCGTTTTGATGGCAAAGTTCATGAACCTCTTCCTCAAGGAAAAAATCAATCCGCTTATCGGTTCGGCAGGCGTTTCGGCAGTGCCAATGGCAGCCCGCGTTTCGCAGACCGTAGGTCAGAAGGAAAACCCAAGCAACTTCCTCCTCATGCACGCAATGGGACCGAATGTTGCTGGCGTATTAGGCTCGGCAATCGCAGCAGGTCTGCTGTTGAGCTTCCTCGGATAATTGCGAATACCAACAATAAAAAATAGGGACATTTCGATGTCCCTATTTTTTTGTCTTATCATCAACGGCTATCGCTCCATCTTTGCCAGATTCTTCGCAATAACCTTTGAAATGTCATACTCCGTAACAATCTCAATCCACAGCCACTGCCCGTTGGGATTGCACTCGAGGAAAACGTATTTGTCGTCGGGGGTGACAATAAAGTCGAAGCATCCGAAATTGAGTTTCATCCGCTTCAAAAACTTGCGGCAGAAATCCGAAACAAAGTCTGGAATTTCCACAATTTCGTGCTTCAGGTCGTGCTCGTAGCCCTGCCGCCAGTCAATTTTTCCTGTAGTTTCCGACTGCAACTGCGAATCTATCTTGCAGGCAATAACATCGTCGCATACGACAGTAATGCGCAGTTCGTACTTCTTGTCAATATAGTTCTGGACAAAGCTTACCGGCTGCGAAAAGGCCTCGTCGGGCTGATTTTCGAGGTCGCTACTCTTGATGCGCTGGGAGAAAAACACATATTCCTTGTCGCCACCGAGGAAAAGCCCGCTATCGACAATCGACTTAAGCGAAATGTACTCGTAGTTTCTTGCAAACTTGAGTACGGCTTCCTTTGTATTTGCAAAGCTCGTATCTGGTGTAGGCATTCCGAGCGAACGCGCAACCTGCAACTGCAGCATCTTTGAGTCGGCAGGACGGTCTTCGACAATGCTACCAATCGAAAAAATATCTTTTGTGTAGTAGCGCAAAAAAGCGAGAAAACCGCGAGCCTCATCGAGGTTATGGCGGTTTATCTCGTCATGTTCGTTAACCACCGGCAACTCCGACGGCACCAAGGCGCGACGGTCCCATAGCGCCGTAATCTCATGTCCGAAAAGTTGCAGGTCGTTCTTTATATTTTTTATGCGGAAATCGACACCTCTGTCATCGCACCACCATTCAAACTCGTAGTCGGTAAGAATGCACTCGGTGTTAAGCCTGAATACTGGAACATTCCATTCGTTCAGGTACTTGATGACGTTGGTAGGATGAGTATCCTCCTTATTTGTGTAAATAAGAATCATCTCACGCGACTAGAACCACATGTGACGGTTGTTCTTGGTGTCGTCGATTTCGTTCTTTGCATCAACGCCTACATATTCACCACCTTTGTGTGTGCTCGGGTGACGAAGGCTGCGAGTGCTGGTGATTGTCATTTCGTATGTTACCTGATTTGCATCATCGTATGAGAATTCGGTTGGAACATACTCAACTATGTCGGTAGGAACAACGAAATTCATCAACAATGGCATTATCTGACTGTTCTGATTATATGCTTTCATACCAATAATTTTTTAATTTTTGTAATCCTCATCTTCAATAATCTCGTCGAAGTTGCTATCGCTTCCTTCAATCTTTATGCTGCGGTCGTTCTGTGCTATGATAGCAATGTCGAGAACCATGCGCTCTACTGAGAAACCAAGAGCTTCGCATACGAACTTCAGCACTTTTACTTCCGATTCCTTGAGAATCTTGTCCGAAAGAGCCACAAGAATACAGCCGTCCATGATGCAGTGCTTGTCACCAAGGTTTTCAACGGTAGAACCGACTTCCTTGATGTAGTTTTCGATGTTTACATTCTGCTGGAGGTTGTTTTCCTCTGCGATAAACTTTTCAACTTCTACCATGTCAAGCTCCAAGTCGGCAGCCTGTTCCTTGATAGTGTCGAGTTCTACCTGCTCGATGATGCCATCGGCTCTCAATGTAGCCATTGTCAAGGCAACGAATTGTTTCGTAAATTTGGTGTTATCCATAAAATTTGTTTTTAATATTCTGCGCAAAATTGCAATGCAAATATACAATTAATAATAAAACATGCAACGCACTTCAGCATTATTTTTTTGTAGAGGTGCAATGCATTGCACCCCTACAAAAAATTCTTACATTTGCACAAAATTAACGTCTTTATGAAAGCAATGATTTTCGCCGCCGGACTCGGCACCCGACTCGCACCACTGACCAACACAATGCCCAAAGCAATGGTTCCAATCAGTGGCAAACCAATGATTCAGCACCAGATTGAAAAACTGCGTGGCTTCGGATTCGACTACATAGTTGTGAATGTTCATCACTTCGCCGACCAGATTATCGACTTCGTGAAAAGCAACGACTTCAGCGTAAAAATCGAGATTTCCGACGAACGCGACCTGCTGCTGAATACCGGTGGCGGACTGAAAAATGTAAAAAAATTCTTCTGCGAAGGCGACAATTTCCTTATCCACAACGTCGATATTTTCTCCGACCTCGACCTAAAGGCTCTCTACGACTATCATTGTACGACAGAAAATGTCGCAACCCTTGCCGTAATGCACCGCGAAAGTTCAAAGCACTTGCTTTTCGACACCGAAAACCGCCTCTGCGGCTGGCGCGACCTAAAAAACGACAAGTCGATAATCACAATCGAACGCGACAGTTACAACGAAATGGCTTTCAGCGGAATATATGTTTGCAACTACCGCATTTTCGACCTCATCGACAACCAAGGCTCCTTCCCTATCATCCCCGAACTGCTGAAAATATCGAAACAGCACCGTATTGGCGGATTCATCCACGACAACAACAAGGTCCTTGACGTCGGCAAAATAGACGTAATAAGGAAAATAGAATCGGAAGGAATACGGTAAACTAAACCAAATGCCGCGTTATTGCGGTCCTTACAAGCGAAGCGGTATTTCCACAGCCGAGTTTACTTCTAAGGCATTTTGTATAGCTGTGCACCGTCTCAAAGGCAAGACACAACTTATCTGAAATCTCCTTAATCGTGTATCCTTCTACCATTAATTGGAGTATTTCACGTTCGCGCATAGTAAGAGTAGGCGGAACTTCGGAATCATCATCTACAAGAGCCGCTGCCTCCTCACATATATACGAACCGGACTCTGCCACCTTCCTAATTCCTCGAAGCAACTCATCCATGCCCGTACTTTTCAAGATATATCCATGAGCACCGCCATGCATGGCACGTTGTATCACTGCCGACTCGGCAAAACTCGTACAAATAATGAACCTCGACGACGGACTAATCGCCCCGAAACGAGGAATTGCATCAATACCATCGCCGTCGGGCAAAGCTACATCGAGCAGAACAACCTGCGGCTGGTGAACTTCGAGCAAATGTTCAGCCTCGGACAAAGTGCAGGCGATGTCCAGAACTTGCACGTCTTCGGTTTCATCGATTAGTTTCGAAAGGCCCTCAGCAACAACCCGATGATCATCAACTATTAATACACTTATCATCCTCGACTAAAATTATTTGTTTTTGAATTCGACATTTATCTCGCTACCCTTTCCTGGCTCAGAATACATTCATCGACAAACAATTGAACTCGGATATGATCAGCTTCAGCATTTTTCACGGCATTGTTTACAAGTTCGTATACTATGCAATACACAGCCTCTTCGTGCTTCACAACAGACACAGTATCATCGCCGACAAATGAGAACGACACATTCCTCATGCTACGGCAATAATCGCGTAGGGCGACCCTAAGTCCGTAACGCTTCAACGATTCGGGAAGCAAGTGATGGGCGACATTGCGCATCTCGCATATAGCCTCGTCGGTCTGCGACTTAGCAACCTGTATCGAGGACTTTGTCTCGTCGGGATTATCCGCGTATTCCAAATTCCTCTTTATGCTTGTCAGCAACCCACCCATACGGTCGTGCAGGTCACGGGCGATGCGCACACGCTCGGCTACTTCACCGCTCAACTTTGCAACGACGATGGCATTCTGCCTGTTTTTGCGCACATTGCGCCACAACAGGAAAAACAACAATGCTACCAGAAGCATTATGCAACCAATAAGAACAGAACCAATTACGTACCACCGTTTTTCTCGTGTCAACTGCTCAATGGCAGCCTGCTTCTTCTCGGTTTCGTACAGCACTTCCATCTGCGAAAGCCCCGACTGATAGTTTGAATTGGCAAACTGCGCCATTCCTCTGAAAATCTTTTCAGAGTATTCCTTCACGCCTTCATTATTTCCCAGTTCGGCGTATATCTGAGCCAGATAAACGTATATGCCAATATCATCATAAGTTTCATATTCATCTTCGAGCGACATAAGGGCATATTCCTCTGCTTTTTTCCACTGCTTACGCGCCATTGCCAGTTCGCAGCAGGCGGTATAGACATTGCTTCTTGTCTCCCAACTTGTCTCATCATCAAGCAGCGACAATGCTTCCGAAATGTATCCCTCGGCACGGTCCAAGTCCTTGTAATGATTCATCTGCAATCTCGCAAACGCAAGTATAGTCACAATGTAGTCGCCTTTTTCCTCCTCTATATGATTGCGGTAATATTCATAGCTAACATTTGCAGCCTCTTCGGCCTTTGCCATATCGCCAGCATCATTATATATCGCAACCAAACCCTTGTGCGACATGGCGACAAGCAGCGAATCGCCCGACTTTTGTGCAGCATCTACAGCCATAAGATAGTTGCTGCGTGCTTCGTCCGAATTGCCCATGCTATGGTACAATTCACCTATATTATAATGGAGTATGGCTGTCGATTCCATCCAACCGTACTTCTCAAAAATCGGAAGCGCCTGCTGATAATAATGTATTGCAAGATGAGCCTTGTCCTGCATATTGTACACGTTGGCAATGGAACCGTATATAACGCTCAAGTTGTCGTCGATGTCGGATTCGCTGTAGCGGCCGTCGTTCTTCATCGAGTCGCTGACCTCCAATGCACGATTGTAGTATTCGATTGCAGCATCATAATCGTCGCCTCCGTATGCGATAAGTCCAAGCACACGCAGTGCATCGGCACGTGCATTTAGCAAATTTTCCTCGTACGACAGGTCGATAGCCTTGAGGGCATATTGCCGCGACTTTTCCCCGTCGGTATTCAGATAGCCCCACATCAGGTTGTTGTACGCCTTCATCAGTTCTTGTCCTTGGGGCGGATTGCTGCCGTTCAGCACCATCTCGAGCGAATCGACATTCCTGTTACGATGGTCGGAATACTGACCGTATCCAGCCAAACACACAACCGACAGCCATAGCAAAGCGAAAATATGTACAAAAAATCTTTTCATTATCATCGCGCAAAAATATAGTTTTTCCCATCAAAAAAAGAATAAAAAGCCGTCAAAAAATTCCCCCAAATGGGGGGTTGTACAAAATTCCATTCGGCAGGATATTTGTTTTGATAAAGTTGAAATATATAAATGTCTAATTTTAATAAACTTAAATGATATGAAACGATTATTAATTATCGCGACGGCATTCCTTATTGGAATATTAGCCATGAATTCTTGTGTAAAAGAATACACAATCACAGTGACCTCTAACAACAGCGAATGGGGAACCGTTGCAGGTACAGGCACCTACCTTGCAAATTCGGAAATTGTAATCACAGCAATCCCGGCAGCCGGCTACTATTTCATCAAGTGGGACGACGAAAACACCGACAACCCGCGTACCGTTATAGTAAACGGCGACAAGACCTATCAGGCAATCTTCTCCAACAATCCTAATGGCGGCGGACAAGGCGGCGGAAATGCTACTTCGGTAAATTTCAGCGGAAACATAAGCGAAAACACCACTTGGCCAGACCTTGGTCTCGAGGTTGACTACATCGTTGAAGGCTGGATTAACATCGAAGGCAATGCATTGCTTACCATCGAACCTGGTGTAACTATCATGTTCACCGGCACCAACGGTGGTATGACAGTACACGAAAATGCAGGTTTGCGTATGGTTGGTACCGCCGATAAGCCCATCAAGTTTGTTGGTCCGCTCAACAATCCTAACAACGGTTCCTGGAACAGAATCGTAATAGAATCGAAGCGCAACGACAACGTATGGGAATATGTACAGTTCATCCGTGGTGGAAGCAGCGATTATGTATGGGAGGGTGTTGTTGACATACAAGGTGCAAAGCTTGCAATGCGCAACTGCACAATCGACGGTTCACTCGGCTATGGTATCGACCTTGAATATGAAGCACACTTCACTGCTTTCGAAGGCAATACAATAAAGAACTGCGCACAATATCCAATAGTCAGCGAAGACTGGGATGGTTTGCTAGACCTTACTGCTGACAACACTTTCCTTAGCAACGGACATAACTTCATTGATGCAAGATGCCGCGACATTCATATGGAAGACCACACCACAGTAAAGGCTATGCCTATCCCTTATTATCTTGAAAGTGGCTTATATTTCGATGGCGGTTACAAACTCACTATAGAGCCTGGCACACAGATGTACTTCAAGAGCGGACAGAATGTTCAAATGGACGCAAATAGCACCTTGATTGCTGACGGTACAGCCGAAAAGCCTATTGTTTTCCGTGGCATGGAAGACGAGGACAGCTATTGGTATGGAATCAAGTATAGCAGCACCAAGCAAGCATCTGTTATGAACTACTGCTCTGTGCTCAACTGCGGTGAAGATACCGAAGGATTCCACGGCGGATGCATTTGCGTATACAGTCAGTCGCGCCTTACGCTTACCAACTGCACCATAGGCAAGAGCCTGCACTATGGAATTACCTTGGACGACATTGAACTTTTGGGTCGCATCACCCACAGCAATAACACATTCACAAATTGCGCTGGTGGCAATATATGGCTCGAAAGTGGAGGAACATATAATGGTGTTGAATACGAAAGTGGTCAGATACTTACCGACTTCCCAGAATAAATTTTAGTTTGACAATAGGTAATGGCAGCTCAAAAGGCTGCCATTTTTTGTCGTATATCTACATAAGTTCGGGAATAAAAGTTCCATAAGTTCGGGAATAAAAGTTCCATAAGTTCGGGAATAAAAGTTCCACAAGTTCGGGAATGAAAGTTCCACAAGTTCGGGAATGAAAATCCAATAAGTTCGGGAATTGATAAAAATAAATTTGTGAGTTTCAAAAAGTTTGCATATTTTTGCGGTGTGATAAAAACAGTGCAAAAATGAGCGATTATAAGGAACGAATTTTTGACCAGTTGCTAAGGAGAAAACTGGAAGGTATGGGAGCTGTTCTAATCGAAGGTCCGAAATGGTGCGGAAAGACAACCTCGGCGGAACAGCAGGCTGGAAGTGTCTTGTATATGAACGACCCTAAATTGTTCGCCCGTAACCTTCAGCTTGCCGACCAGGACCCGCAGATGTTGTTGGAAGGAGCCACTCCCCGTCTTATCGACGAATGGCAGGAGGCTCCAAAACTTTGGGATGCCGTGCGCTACGAAGTTGACAGGCGTAACGCTGAAGGTCAGTTTATCCTTACAGGCTCGGCCGTTCCTGCCGATATGAGTCAGGTTCACCACACAGGTACAGGGCGGATTGCGCGTATGCAGATGCGTACGATGAGCCTCTGGGAGTCGGGCGAATCCACAGGAGCAGCAAGCCTTGTTTCGTTTTTCGCAAATGCCGCCAGCAATGCCGCCACAATGGATAAGACTTTGTCCGAAGTCGCCTACCTTGTATGCCGTGGCGGTTGGCCTCGTGCCGTTATGCAAAAGCCGTCGGTGGCATTGGACAGGGCATACGACTATCTGAACGCCATAGTTACAAACGATATTTCGCGTGTTGATGGTGTAAGCCGCGACACTGAACGCGCTCGCCGTCTTATGCGTTCGTATGCTCGATTCCAAGGGGCACAGGCTCCACTCTCGAAAATCCGAGAGGATGTCATTGCTGGTAGCGACAGTTCGTTCGACGAGAAAACTCTTTCTTCGTACCTGAATGCACTGAAAAAGATGTTTGTTATCGAGGATATGCCGTCGTGGAATCCGAACCTCAGGTCGAAAGCTGCCATACGCTCTTCAGAAACCCGCTATTTTACCGACCCCTCAATTGCCGCCGCTGCTCTGGGCATTGGTCCAAAAGACCTTATGAACGACCTTGAAACCTACGGACTGCTGTTTGAGGCAATGTGTGTTCGCGACTTGCGCATCTACGCACAAGCAATAAATGGTCTTGTATATCATTACCGCGACTCCGATGGGCTGGAGTGCGACGCTGTAATCCATCTGCGCAATGGCGACTACGGACTTGTCGAAATAAAACTGGGCGGGGATCGTCTGATAGAGGCTGGCGCAACTTCGTTGCATAAGTTGTGCGACAAAATTGATACCGACAAAATGAAGTCGCCTTCGTTCTTGATGGTTCTTGTAGCGACTGGCGACTATGTATATCGCCGTACCGATGGAGTATGGGTTGTGCCAATATGCAGTCTGAAACCGTAAATTGATTGGATTTACAATTGATTTTATGATTGTAGCGGCGCAATGCCTTGCGCCTATCCCACAAGTTCGGGAACAAAATTCCCATAAGTTCGGGAATAAAAGTTCCACAAGTTCGGGAATAAAAATCCCACAAGTTCGGGAATGAATAAGGTTATAGTGTTGATTATTAGTGCAATTTCCCAACAATCTTCTCGTCCTTAATTTGCATCTCCAATTCCTTTATCTTGAGTGTTTTTTCTATCTGGCATAGGCACGTTGAACCCGACTATCTTCAGTTGCTTGTCGAAGTCGGACTGCGAAATATTTGTCCGTACGAAGATTTTTACCGGTTTGTTTGGAAGCAAATCAAAGTAATTGTCGGAGAATGAATTATCTATGCCATTGATGCTGAGGAAAACACCGCGTGCGAATATCTTGCTGCTGAGCGTTACATAGTAACCATCTTCTGCCTTTTCGGATTTCCAGCCGACTTCGGATTGTGGGAAATTCATTTCCTTCATTGTGCGTAGGAAATAATTGTTGTCGGCTGTGTAGCCGCCCTGTTGTGGGACAAATTCTGCCCTGATGAATATTTCGTTTCTCTTTTTGTTGCCAATAATTTCAATTATTGGTTTGCTGAAATAAACCTGCGAAGCATTGGCTTTTACCGTTACATTTAGCTTTTCGCTGAAAATTGTGTCGCCATTGAATCCGAGTACGCTAACCGAAAGCAGTCCCTTGCAGTCGCTTAGGCTGTCAGAAACGATGTAAACGTTTAGTTTTCCATTCTTTTCGATTGGCGACACCAATATATTGCGATAGGCTTTCTTTGCAAAGTAGTGCTGGGCTTTCCATCGTCCGTAGAAATCACGGCTCGACCACGAAGCCACTGGCCAGCAGTCGTTGTGCTGCCAGAAAAGAGTTCCCATACAATACGGCATATCGCGACGATGTGCTTCGATGGCGGTCTTGATGGCATCGCCTTGAAGCAACTGACTGAGATACAAGGTTTCCTCAAAGTCGCGGGGTTTGCGGTATTCGCTTTCCAGATACCACAGAATGCGGTTGTTGGCGTTGCTTCCTCCGCGCTGGTGCGACATCATAACCTCCGAATGTATGTCGTGGTCTTCGGGGTTTGGTGCAAACTGCATTACGCTCTGCATGTCGGGGAACGACTGGAAGCCATATTCGGAGAAAAAACGGCACCTTACATCGTTGAACATCGTGGTTTTGCCTTCAGCCTGCCAAACACCCCAGTAATGCCCGTCGCCATTGGGATTCCAAAGCGTGTCGCCGGTTTCGGGCTTGCTGTACGGATTGCCATTAAATGGCGACGACGGCACATAGAACCTATCGTCGTATTTTTCGACCACTTCGGGAAGCGTAACAAGGTAGCAGTCGGTGTATTGTTTCATTATAAGTTCGGAAATTCCGTTACCCATCGCATCGTACCTCGCCTTGTAGCCCCAACCGTACCACGCCGCCTGACATTCGTTGTTGCCACACCACAATGCAATGCACGGGTGGTTGCGCAGACGCACCACATTGTCGATGGCTTCCTGGCGCACATTTTCAAGCATTTCGCCTTCGGTGGGATAAAAACTGCATGCAAACATAAAGTCCTGCCATACAAGTATTCCGTATCGGTCGCAAAGGTCGTAGAAAATGTCGTTCTCGTAGATTCCTCCACCCCACACGCGCAACATATTCATGTTGGCGTTCACAGCGTCGAGTATTGTGCGCTCGTACATAGAATCGGTAACTTCGGTGAGGAAACTATGTTGCGGAATGTAATTAGCTCCTTTCATAAATGCCTTTACGCCATTGATTTGCACGGTGTATGATGTCCCGAACTCGTCCTTTACGCGCAGAATCTTAATGTCGCGCAGACCAATGTTTTCGCTACGGCTGTCTGTTGTACCACCTAACGAAACGCTTGTGGAAAAATGATATAGGTTCGGCTTGCCAAGTCCGTTGCACCACCAGAGTTTAGGGTTGCGTATGCTTACAGGAACTTCGATTGTGTTCTCACCTTCCTTTAGTTGTGCTTTTGCTGTCCATTTTTGCGAAAGTCCGTTGGCACTGACGGTCATAGTGGCTGTGCCGGACTTTGTGGCTTCCACTTCGGCGATAACTTTCAACGAGGCATTTTTAGCGGTTATGCTTTCCTGAATATATCTTACATTGTTGATTTTCAGATTGTCCCAAGCATTCAAAACTATAGGTCGCCAGATTCCGCTTGTTACAAGTCGCGGACCCCAATCCCAGCCGTAGTGGTATCCAGCCTTTCGTGCAAAAATGCCGACCTGCTTATCGAAAATGCCACCGTTTGCCGACTGGTCGTTGTCGGACACATAACGGAAATCCAAAGCGTCGAACTTGGGAATGTCAACCTTGATTGGCGAGTGCAGGTAAACGCGCAACTGGTTGCCTTTTGCCTTGGCTATTCCCTTCACATTCACAGTCCAAGTGCGGAACATATTGTCAGCTTTCAGGATAAGGCTGTCGTTGAGATAAATGTCGGCGTAGGTGTCAAGTCCGTAGAATGTCAGTTCGATGTTCTGTCGCGAAAACATTTCGTCGCTGATGTCGAAAGTTGTCTTGTATTCCCAGTCTTCCTTGTCAACCCACTGCACTCCGCGTTCGTTGAGGCGGAAAAACGGATCTTCGATTATGTTGTTGTCAATGAGGTCGGTATGCACAACCCCGGGCACAGTCGCCTTGTGCCAGATGTTTGCCCGCACCTGGCAGAAAGTCCAGCCCGACGAAATGGTGTCGGTTTGTGCAAATATTGCAACGGCAGTTAGTGCAAGTATTGTGGTAAATATAAGTCGTTTCATCCCTAAGAAGTATTTATGACTTGCAAACATAGTGATTTTTTATTAGATGGTAAAATTGTGAAAAATACAATGCTTTTATACCCGATTGGGTATATTTTACCCTATTCCAAGTAAATTTTTATTTCGTCGCCGACATGGATAACATGGTCTTCTGCCATATTGTTCCACTTCTTAATCTCGTTTATGGAGCACTTGTACTTCATCGAGATACGGAACAGATTGTCGCCAGCAACCACCTTATGGATAACCTCCTTGTCGCGCTTTATTGTTGCTGGTAGTTCTTCGGTTGCTATTATCGAATCGGTCACTTGCACCGGAACATTTACGACTTCGCTCTGATGTGCTATGAAAACATTCGTCTTGTCGAACGGCAATGTAAGCACATGATTTTCACCATCGTTTGGTATATATGCCAAAATATACTCAGGATTAAGTGCCTTGACGGTTTCGTAATCGACACCAATTGTCTGCGAAACATTCTTCAGGTGCATAGGACCAGAAACATGCAGGGTGTCGGTCTTCATGTACTCGATGTAGTCCTTTCCGGGGAACAAGTTATGTTCGGCATGATACTGCATCAGGTATTCCATTGCTATGAAAGCACCAACATAGTTTTTCATCTGTTCGGTGAAAAACGGCAATAAATCCCAATGATTTGTCTTACCTCCGCTACGCTCGATCGCATTTTTTACAGTTCCTTGACCGCCATTATATGCCACAAGAGCAAGCTGCCAATCGCCAAAAGTCTCGTACAAGTACTTCAGATAGCGGCAAGCAGCGTCGGTAGCCTTGCGCACATCGCGACGCTCGTCGATATACGTTGTCACTTTCAAGCCCATGACGTCGGCTGTTGGTTTCAGGAACTGCCACAATCCAACCGCTCCCGACTTCGAAATTGCATTCGGGTCGAGCGAAGATTCCACGGCTGCCAGGTACTTGAGTTCCAGAGGAAGTCCGTATTTTGCAAAATATTCCTCGAAAATCGGGAAATAGTAAGCCGATCTTGCAATAACCTTCTGCATCTTTGGGCGATTACTAATTCCGTAAGCTTTTATGTACTTCAGAACCACATCGTTGTACTCGAGCTTTATGGTTGTAAGTCCGTCGAGGTTGGCAATGCGTTTTTCGTAAACTATTTCGGGATAACTCGGAGCCTTGAGCTGACGTATGCTGTCGGAAACACTAGCTGGCGAACGCCACCACACATTTACCGAATCGCACATGCGTGCAATAGAAGCATTTATCGACGACATCCTTGCCCCATCGGTCTGCGAATGCAGCAAAAACGGCATCAATATCAACAATATCAAATATATAATTTTTTTCATATTCGTTATAAACTTTGCGAAGGTCGGAATAAAAAACCAAACGAACCACACAAAAAACAACAAAGTATCAACAATGGGCTATTCATTTTTTTATTTGATTTTTTTTCAAAACGGCTGGCGGTTGCAAAAAAAGTATTACCTTTGGAGTTTGAATTAATTTAGTCATCAGTGATGAAAAACAACATATACGCAGCAACATTGGTCGCACTGGCAATTGCAATAGCCTGCAGCCTAGTGTCCTGCGACAAGAGTACAAAACAATCCGCCGATGTTTTCGATGCAATTCCCGAGAACTCGTCGCTAGTAGTAAGGACAGAAAACATAGACTCCATATCGTCGCTTATTGCCGACGGAAACAAGCTAATGGACATGCTTTACTCGCCAAAATCGGAAATTGCCGCGCCTATATGCTGTGTAATCGACAGCCTTAAGAAGGCTGGACTATTTGGAAACCATTTGCAGGAAAATGCAGCTCTTGCCATACGCAAGGACGGCAACAGCGGACTTTGCCAACTTTACATTTGCGTCACCGACCTTACCGACGATTCGGCAGCAACACTTACCGACTCATTGAAGCACATTGAAGCCTCCGAGTCGAGAATATACAACGACCGCGAAATCGTCAAGTACAAGATTATGCCGTCGGGAAAAACATTGAGCATAAGTTTCATCAACGGACTTATGCTGGCCTCATCGTCGCAACGCTACATTGAAGACGCCATACTTTGCCTTACTGGTGCCGGCAGACGTCAGTCCGAAGACGAACTTTTTGCAAAGGCATTCGCCACTTCCGGCAAAAAGGAACTTGCCAACGTAATGATTTCGACCAAAGAGTTCGTCAACATCTTTGCAAGCGAACTTTTCGAAGACAACGACATCGTAAAAACAATTAGCGAAACCAACAGCTGGGCAAGTTTCGACCTTGTAAGCGGAAAACCACTAACGCTCAACGGATTCGACTTCCCGAAAGGCGATTCGACAGGCTTCACTTCCATAATCGGCACACAGCCAGCAATCGAATTCGGTTCGCTAGCAGTAATTCCCGAGAAATCGGCAGCATACATATTGATGTCGTTTGCCAACCCGCAAAGGTACGACGAAGCATTGAATGCCTACCTCTCATCAAACGGCAGGCTCAAGGACAGGGAGAAAATTGTTTCGGCAATGAACGATGCCTTTGGATTAGATGCCAAAGAAAGGTTCTATTCGCTTATTAAACAAGAATTTGCATACGTTGTAACCGAAAGCAGCTACGATGCCGAAAAAGGCGCAGTCGGCAGCCGAAATGGAGCTTAGAAAGATGGTTTCTGACGACAACGTCACCAGTCTCGGTGAAGGTTTCAACGGTACAGTATTCAAAATGCCATACGATGATATTCCGGCCGCGCTGTTCGGCGAAATATTTGCAAACTGCAGAGGCAAATACGTTTGCTGCATGAACAATTTCATGGTCTTCGCCAACACCACCGACGACCTTAGGCAACTAGCCAAGGAAATCACGCTCAACAACACCATGAAGGCAAACATCGAGCATAGGGAATTCCGCAACAACTTTGCAACCAGCTCGGCAATGTTCACCTATTTCTCGTTCGCCCAAGGCAATGAGATACTGAAACGCATATTCTCACGCCAGTACTCTTCCGACATCGCAAAAGAAAGGGCTGCCATCGGCAATATCGGTGTTGGTGGAATACAGATGAAAGAAGTCGACGGAATGATGTACTGCAACATTTCCATTGTAGAATCGGAACAGCAGTCAGTGGCAGAAACGCAGTCGTCGTGGGAAACAAACATCGGCACCGACTTGGCGACCAAGCCCTTTGTCGTAACAAACCACGACACAGGCGAAAAGGAAATCATCGTGCAGGACAAAAACAATATGCTATACCTGATAAACTCGTCGGGACGCGAGATATGGCACATACAAATCGACGACAGGATTATCGGCAACATATCGCAGGTGGATTCGTACAAGAACGACAAACTGCAGTACATATTCTCGACAAAGGACAAGATTTACATTGTGGATAGACTTGGCAACTTCTTGCCGAAGTTCCCGCTTCAGTTACGCGCCGAAGCATCGTCGCCAGTTGCCGTATTCGACTACGAGAACAATCGCAACTACAGACTGGTAGTGGCATGCGAAGACAAGCACGTGTACATGTACGACATTTCTGGAAACCTTATTAAGGGCTGGGCATTCGGTGGAACCGAAAATCCAGTCAACTCCGAAATTTCACATTATGTAATATCCACCGAAGACTTCATAGTTTTCCACGACAGCTACAAGGCGTATTTCGTAGCTCGAAACGGAAATTCGAAGTTGCAATTCCAAACAAATTTCCAATTCTCGGACAACAACATATACTGCGACCTTTCGTCGTCGGCAAAGTTTGTGGCAACCGACGAACACGGAACAATACACCGCTTCTATAAGAGCGGCAAGCAAGATTCGGTAAATCTAGCCGACTTTTCGCCAAAGCACCATTTTGCACTCTCAGACATCGACTCCGACGGAAAACCCGAATACATCTTTACCGACTCGACAAAAATTTCGGTATTCGGTTCGTCAAGCAAGCTGATGTTCGAACACGATTTTGGTGCCACGGCATCGAAACCATATATCTATAAGTTCGGCAAGGAAACGAAAATAGGAATCTTTGCCAGCGACGGTAAAATTTACCTCATCAACGCTAACGGAACTATACACGACAGTTTCCCGCTCGATGGGGTCACACCATTCAGCATATACGAAACTGGCGGCTCGTACAGCCTGCTTGCAGGACTAAGCCGCGGAAGACTTTGCAATTATAAAATAACGAAATAATTTACTGTTATGAAAAAATCATTCAAGCTGTTATTAACAATCGTTCTGGTCACGGCACTGGGTTTCGCAATGCCATCGTGCACCAAAAAGAATTTCGACATGGATCGCCTGAGCGACAACGTCGTATATACTGGAAGCTTTGCGCTGCCAATAGCATACAGCGATATAGCATTCTACAAAGTAATCGACCTTATGGACTCGACCATCGAGCTTCGCGACAACGACGATGGCTACCTGTCGCTATACTATGAATCATATGTTGAATCAAAACCTGTACAGGACTTGCTGAACGTAGGCAACCAGACTTATTCACGGGAAATCTCACTTTCCGACATAATGTCTAAAGCCACAAGATCGGAAGCTTCGGCACACTATAGCACATCGGAAGTAATATCGTTCACATTGTTCAACACCGATGCCGAGATAGACTCAATAACTTTGAAATCGGCAACATTCGAGTATAGTTTGACAAATACAATAGGCAAGACGACTAAGATTGTACTCGAATTCCCATCAATAACGAAAAACGGCAGGATATTCAAGGATTCGATAACATTGATGCCGTCGGAAAGCACATTCCAGAAACAGCTGTCACTCGACGGATACACCATCGACCTTACACAGACCTCACAGCGTTGGAACGAAATTCCAATAAATGTGAGCATCGACCTGAACTTTGCAACCGATGCACCGCCAACAAGTGGTACTTTAGGATTCTCAGTAGGAATCAACGAGCTCAAATACTCGAAAATGTTCGGCTATTTCGGTTACAACGAGCTGTTCTTCCAGAGCGACACCATTTCGATAAAGCTCTTCAAGGATAACCCCAAATACTATATGGACAGGTTTTACTTCAACGACCCGAAACTTACAGTACACTACTGGAACTCATACGGGGTGCCATCGATGTTCTACTTTACCGAGCTCAACACCTATGTAAAGAAACTCGAGACAGTATATAACATTATGCCCGACGACCCCTCTCTATTCCCTATGTCGGAATTAAATCCGTTCCATGTAAAGCATTCGGAAAGATACGGAACTGAAGCGCTCGACTCGGTTTTCCTCGACAAAAACAATTCCAACCTAGACCAAATTGTGCCAAACAAACCCATCTGGGTACATTTCAAAGCTCTGGCAGCAACAAATCCTGGCGTATACACTCACAACAACTTCATTACCGAAGATTCGAAACTTAGGTCGCTTATCGACGTGGAATTCCCATTGTGGGGCTACCTCTATAAATTTACCTACACCGACACTGTTGACGTCGACATAGCAAACTACACAAACAACCTGCCTATAAGCCGCATGGCTGTATTGCTGACATTGGAAAACAGAATGCCTGTCGAAGCTTTCGCACAGATATATCTTACCGACGAAAACTACCATGTACTCGACTCACTCATCGACAACCCCAATTCATTGGTTCTCGAAGCAGCACCAGTCGATGCAAACGGACGTATAATAAATAAGGTAAACACCCAGACAAAAATGGAGCTGACGCAGAAACAAATAAGCGACATGAGCAACTGCAAGCATCTGCTCATAAAGCTTTATGCCAACACCGACGGCGCTCTGCAAGGCCGCCTCATGAAGATATACAGGGAATACGGTGCTAAAGCAAATATCGGCATCGAAGTTGACCTTGACGTTGAAAGCACTTCCGACATCGACAACATCGGAGCTAAAAACCTAACCCTTAAATAATGGAGGAACGGAAAATGAAAAACGTAAAAGCACTCATCATCGCTGCAATATTGCTTATCTTCGCATTGCCATCGATGGCACAGCAGGCAAATACGCTTTACTATATGGACCGCGTATTCCAGTCGCAAACTGTTAACGTATCGGCAATCCCCGTACACAAGGTCCAGGTTGGCGGACTCATTATCCCTATATTCGGACAAGTTCCTCCCGCCATGTACTTCAACTATGGCAACAATTCGTTCAATTACAACCATATAATACACTTTGGTAAAGAAGAATATAAGGATAGCCTTATAATCGACCTGCCGTTGCTCATGAAGAAAGTCCACAAGACAACTGCAATACGAAACGAATTCAGACTCGACCTGCTTAATCTTTCGTTTAAGTCGAAAAACAATTCGGCTGTAACTGTTTCTCTTGCCGAAAGAGTTCTTTTCGGTACAACTCTGCCAAAAGACTTGTTCGAGTTCGCCATCCACGGCAACAAGCCATACATGGATGAAGGTAAGGCCCACAACCTCTCCAAACTGTCGTTCGATGCATGTGCATTCCACGAACTGGGAATAGGTTTTGCTACCGAATTCGCCGAAAAATTCTCGGTAGGAGGTCGACTGAAGCTCATGTTCGGCATCGCCGACATAAGCACCAACGTAGGTAGCCTAAGCCTAACTACAAATCCGGAAAACTATTTCGTTACAGCCGACGCCGACTTCCAGATCAGGAAATCGACCAGCCTATTCGAATACGACCAGATGGGCGACAGCATTGTAACCGATATGGACATTTCGAGAGCCTTAGGGTCGTTCGGCAACTTCGGCGTTGGACTCGACCTCGGATTCACCTACAACATTACCGATAAAATTTCGGCATCGATTTCACTTACCGACCTCGGATTCATAAACTGGATGCAAAATTCACAAATTGCTTCGGCAAAAGGCGAATACACATTCGAGGGTGTGGAACTCACATTCAACAAGGATAGCATCGGCAAACTTAGATACGGACTCGACACCACAAAATACAAACACATAGCCGATTCACTTATCGACATGTTCGACATGAAAGTTGCAAATAAGAGCTATATGACATGGCTACCGTCAAACATATTCCTCGGTGCAACATACCAGTTGAACGACAAAATCGGTTTCGGCGTACTATATCGTGGCGAAATATACAGGAAATCGTACAACCAATCGCTTACCCTGTCGGCCAACTCCAACATCAACCACTGGCTATCGCTACACGGAAGCTGGTCGCTTATTAACAATACGATAATGAACATCGGTCTTGGTATTTCTGCCCGCGCAGCATTCATGACATGGTACGTAGTTACCGACGATGTCATCGGACTGATTTTCCCACAGAAAGCAAAAACAATAAACTGGAGAATGGGATGCAACCTCACCTTCGGACACCCGAAGAAAGTCCTGAAGACTGTATCGAGACTGTAGCCTAATGCGATAGGATATCGGAAATGCGGGAAAAAGTTCATTCTACAATATACCTAATCGGACTATTGACAATGGCATTCTTCATGCCATTGTCAATATTTGTCACAAACGCAGCCATGCTGATGATTGCGACAAACTGGATTGTGGAATGCAACTTTGCCGAGAAATGGAAACGCATAAAGGAAAACATTGGCATTCTGATATTCTGCTCAATATACATCGTTCATCTGATATGGCTTGCCAACACATCCGACTTTACCTACGCAATGAACGACCTGCGGATTAAACTGCCACTACTTGCATTGCCTGTGATTTTCGGCACTTCGAAACCATTATCGACAAAAAAACTACATATTGTACTGTTAACATTCGTTGCTGGTGTATTTGTAGCATCGCTGATGGGAATCATTGCTAAGATTTTTGCAGAAAACAATGAATTCAGGTCATTATCTCTGTTTATCAGCAACATACGGATGTCGCTCATGCTTTGCATGTCGTTTTTCATTATTGCATACTTCATTGTAAAGAAGATATTTTTCACCGGATTTACAAAATGGATAGCAGTGCTTGTAGCTATATGGATGCTTGCATTTATGTCGGTCATACAATCAATTACCGGCTTCGCTTGCTTCTTCATAGGGTTAACCACAATTCTTGCAATTATTGCTGTTAAGACAAAAAATAAAGCACACCGCATTGTTTGCATTGCTTTTGCCGCACTCATTCCTATAACAATAACGGCATTTATCGCCTACTCGGTACACGACTTCTACACTCCTACCTGCGACAACATACAGCTTGAGAAAACCGCAGCAGGAAATCCATACGACGTAGTAAAATCGGATGGCACAATAGAAAACGGCAATCTAGTATGGCTCAACATTTCGAAATCCGAACTCACCCAAGCATGGGCACAACGTAGCAATATCCCGATTGACAGCCTCGACAACAAAGGTCAGTTCATTTACCCCACACTTGTGCGATACATGACATCGTTGGGTCTGACCAAAGACGCTGAAGGTGTATCGAAACTTTCAGACAATGATGTGAAAAATATAGAAAACGGTGAAACCAACTATAGGTTTGCCAACCGAAGCGGCCTAGCCTGCAGAGTATACGTCATAATATGGGAAATCGACGTATATAGGAAAACCGGCGACTGCAACGGACATTCGGCCGTGCAGCGAATCGAATTTCTGAAATACGGAGGCAAGCTGGCTTCTCGCAATCTACTTACAGGCACAGGAACCGGCGATGTTAACGAAGAATACCAGAACATATACGAAGAAGAAAATAGCAACCTGCGACCAGAATTCAGACATAGGGCTCACAACCAGTTCCTTACCTTCCTGATATCATTTGGAATAATTGGTTTCTTAATATGCCTTATCGCCTGGTTTGTACCAGCATTCTACAAATGGGATACCAACAAGTTCCTATTTGGAATCTTCTTCCTCATCGCCACAATATCGATGTTCTCAGACGATACGCTTGAAACCACTACGGGGACTGTTTTCGTGGCATTCTTCTTCTCACTGCTAAAATGGACAACCGACAGAAAATAAAACATACATAATATGAGAAATCAAGAATTCATGCGCAAAGCAATAGAAATGTCGCTCAAGAGTATCGACAATGGTGGCGGTCCGTTCGGCGCTGTCATTGTAAAAGACGGTGAAATTATCGCTGCTGCCTCCAATTCGGTAACAATCGACAACGACCCCACCGCCCACGCCGAAGTAAACGCCATACGCATGGCATGCAAGAAACTTGGCACTTTCGACCTTTCGGGCTGCGAAATATATGCATCGTGCGAACCCTGCCCTATGTGCCTCGCATCAATATACTGGGCAAGAATCGACAAGCTATACTACGCCAACACCAAACAAGATGCCGAAAAAATCGGATTCAGCGACAACTTCATCTACGAGGAATTCGCAAAACCCGAAACCCAACGCAGCATAAAAACCACCACCTTGCTCCGAAACGAAGCTATCAAGGCTTTCGAAAAGTGGGAAGAGAAAGACGACAAGACGGAATATTAAAAACTTCGCACGTCGTTACATCGGCGCAAAAACAACATAAATCATTATAAACCAACATTTTCTAAAATTCATTTTTTTGAATTTTTGAACCATTAGCTCTACGTAGCAAATTTTTAAATCTTAGAATCTTCTATTAAAAATAATCTTACTAACTTGCAAAGTTGAATATTACATAACTTGGGTAATTGTGCACGCATATTATTATCGCTGATTATCAGCACATTATGCATCTGTACCACAACTACGGCACAGACTGTGGGTCTTGTGCTTAGCGGCGGTGGTGCGAAAGGATATGCCCATATTGGTGTAATAAAGGCTCTCGAGGAACATGGAATCCCTATCGACTACATCACTGGCACATCGATGGGCGCCATAGTTGGCGGTCTGTACGCAGCTGGATATTCTCCCGACGAAATGATAAAAATCTTCGACGGGCAAAACTTCAAAAACTACTACAAGGGGAAGTTTCCTCCGAAATACATCGACTACTTCAAGCTCGAACAACCCGACGGCACCCTTATCAGGGTCGATTTGCGACGCAAAAGCAAGAAAATAGCACTTGCTCTGCCAACAAATATCATTGCAACACAGCCTATGGACCTCGGTCTGATAGAACTTTTCGCTGCCAGCTCGGCAAAGGCCAACAACGACTTCGACAACTTGTTCGTCCCTTTCCGCTGCATAGCTTCCGACGTGTACCGTAACCGCGAAAAAGTATTCGACTCAGGCGACCTCGGCACGGCAATCAGGGCATCGATGACCTTCCCTATGCTGTTCAAGCCTGTCGAGATGGACAGTACCTTGTACTTCGACGGCGGCATATACAACAACTTCCCCATCGAGACAATGAAGGAAACTTTCAATCCCGACATTATAATAGGAGTGTATGTTTCGTCGGCTGCAAAACCCGACTCGCCCGACCCCGACGACCTTTTTGCCCAGATCGAAAGCCTTGTAATGGGCGAACAGAAAGACGAAACCGTTGACAACAACAAGGGAATAATACTGAAATACAAGTTCAAGGATGTTGGCGTTATGGATTTCCAGAAACTCAACCACGTTGCAAACGTAGGATACGAACACTGCAACGAAGTAATCGACAGCATACTTAACCTAATACAACGGCGCAAAGATCCGAGCGAAATAGAAAGCGAACGCAAACAATACCGCGACAGCCTGCCCGAACTGATATTCGACAACATTTCGATAGATGGCAAAATAAAGCCTACCGAAAAAGAATATGTCGAGAATGCTCTAAATATAAAACGTGTAAAAAAGCAAAAAGGCAGTTCTGACTTGGATTTCAAAGACATAGAATCGAACTACTACAAACTTATTTCCGACTACCAGATACAACTCGCCACGCCAAAAGCTGTATACGACACTTCGAAAAACAAGTTCGACCTCAACCTAAAAATCAAAAAGGACAACCGTATAACATTCGGCGTGGGCGCATCGGTTTCGAGTGGATCGT
>CADARW010000075.1 GCA_902790405.1 uncultured Bacteroidia bacterium | reverse complement strand
GTTAACAGCAGACAACCCGATCGAATACTCGTTCAGGTTCTCCGCCGACAACGGATGCAACACCGTGAACATCCCGGGATACTTCGACTGCGGATGCCCGTACGACGCAGGTTCCTTCGCCGACTATTCGCCGAAGATCAAATGCACGGGAGAGGCCATACAGCTCGGCCACAACGGCGACCAAGAACAGCTGGGCGTCTTCTCGTTCATCGTCTGCACCAACACTTCCGACATTTACAACTCGCACGTCCAGACGCTACCGCAGGGCACTTCTTCAATTTCTGCTACCGACATCCCCGGATTCGAATACAACAGGCAGTACTACGTGGTGGCCGTGGAAGGTCAGGCTTCGGGCCTCGGCGCTTGGGGCAGCGGATGCCGCTCGGTGACAAGGGCAGTCCCTATCATGTGGAAGAGGACCCCGCAAGCAATGGCATACCCAGCAGACACTTGCGGACGTGTAATAGTCCTCAACGGAACCGCTCCTGAAGACGGAATGCGCGGATACTGGACAGCCGAGGCAGGATACACGACCATCGCCGGAACCGACAACACCATGCACAACGCAACCGTGCTCTCCGACGTCGACGGCGTCGTAAACTACACATGGCACCTCGTGAACGCAGAGTGCACGGGTGACTCGCCGGCAGTTCCTTACAACTTCCGCAAGGTTCCGACCCCGCAGGCAGGCGACGACAGGACCGTCTGCGGCCTCCAGGGACTTATACTCGGCGCAAGCGCAACCCAGCCGCCTATCCAGGGCTCAAGCCTTTCCTGGTCGGCTGTCGGCGTGACACTGTCGCCGGCGAACGGAGACCAGCCCGTGGCCAGCGCAAACACGGAGGGAACATACACTATAACTCTTACTGAAAGGAACGGTACCTGCGCAGGATCATCGGACATGCACATGACCTTCGTGAAGGTCCCGGCACCCGTGACTACGCACGACGTGGACACTGTCTGCGGACAGACTGCTGAACTTATGGTATACAACACCACTCCCGAGAACCAGGGAAGATGGACTGCATACAGGATGGACGGCTCGGTGCTCGACGTTGTCTCCTACCAGGCTTACGGAAATCCGTCTCTGCCAAGCAGCGACAGGTACCCCCACTGCTTCGCAACCGTGATGATCCCGGACAACGTCTCGGAGATCGAATACGAGTTCGTGTGGTCGGAGCCGATTTCCGACCCGAGGCTCCCGGACGACGCCGATTGCTACGGAGTGGACACCATGAAGGTGGTATTCAGGAAGATGCCTAGCGTAAGCGTTCACGTATGCGGATCAACGGGAGACGAGACCACCGTATGCGGACGTACTGTCGAGCTTTGCGCCGACACTATCGCTTCCGCGGGATACGCAACATACTCTTGGGTAAACAAGGACATCGCCGGAAGGTTCACCGACTCCCTGGACAGCCACACATTCTTCACTGTCGACAGCGCGATGAGCATATCGCCGTTCCTCGACGTCCCGTTCTACTTCATCGCAAGGAACAGGACATGCATGGTAATCGACACTATGAACGTGAGGTTCCTTGCTGCCCCGAAGCCTATCGCCGGAAGGGACTTCGCAAAGTGCGGAAGGGACTACACCCTTAACGGCGCATGGGGGCTCCCGCCTTCTGAAACATACAGCCCGACATGCACATGGACCAACCTTACAAGGCCGCAGGGCGCGCACGCCCCGACATGGCCAAACGGCAACAACGACATATCGGTGCCGGTGCATGTCAACGACTTCGGAATATACACTTTCGAGATACGCGAGACAAATACCGCCGGAGACGCAAGCAGCTGCTACAGCTCCGACACCGTGACTATCGAGTTCATGCAGGAGCCGGTGGTGAACGCAGGTCCGGACTTCAGGGTCTGCGGGCTCGACTTCACGATGAACGCTTTCGGCTCGCACGTCGAGGGCGAGGACAGCATAACCGGCAGCTGGATTTGCCAGAGCGGTGGTAACGCCGCGTTCGACGACAGGACGGACCCGCATACATCAGGACACTTCTCGTCGTACGGGGAGGCAGAGTTCTGGTGGATCGAGACAAACCACCCGCACATCGAGACCCTCGACCCGGAGACATGCGCTTCGCATGACGCGGTGACAGTAACATTCTTCGAGGTCCCGTCGGCTTCGATTAACATGAACGCCGCCGACACCATCGCGTGCGGATTTACATTCGAGGTCCTCAGGGCAGACCCGTCAGGATCTGGCATCGAGGGCATGTGGATCGGAGAGCCGGGCGCATACGCAAGCTTCGGCGCTGGTTCGAGCAACATCACAGACGTGACCGTAGACAGGTACGGAAAGCACACCTTCTACTGGGTCGAGTTCAACGGCCCGGCTGACGACCAGCACTTCTGCAAGGACACTTCGGACGCTTGGACCGTGCTGTTCGTTGAGAATCCGGTTGCTCAGATCACAGACACCATAATGAGGTTCTGCGACAGCACGGGGCAGCTCCACGTGGCATTCAACGGCGTCGGCGACGGAAGGTGGTCGGCTTCGGTACCGCAGAGCATCGTATGGTTCGACGACAGGAACAACCCAAACACCCCTATACACACAAACATCCTCAACAGCGAGAACCCGGCGTACCCGTACTACATGCTGTACTGGCACGTGGAGAACACCGACTTCTGCTCCGACGAGGACAGCATAAAGGTCACTTTCGCCGGTGTGCCGTCCGACTCGATCGTCGTAATACCTCCGATGTGCTTCGGCGGACAGGCCGTCCTTACGGCATACGAGGCAAACCTCGAAACATACGACTGGGACTTCGACATCAGCAGCGGAATCCTCGACAGCGTGCAGACTAACCCGCAGGGAGGCGAATTCAGGGCCTTCGTACACTGGACAAACAGGGAGCCAGAGGTCCACACCGTGGGAATAACGACTACGAA
Source organism: uncultured Bacteroidia bacterium (assembly GCA_902790405.1). Classification (GTDB taxonomy): domain Bacteria; phylum Bacteroidota; class Bacteroidia; order Bacteroidales; family ML635J-15; genus Bact-19. The sequence goes on along the minus strand of CADARW010000075.1, from coordinate 19,232 downwards.
CTCTTGGGGATGCAGAAACATCGGCACAACTGCAGTGGAGGACCCCAGAAGGCCTGAATACCACTACAACATAATCCAGGACACTTGCGGTCTCGGAAAGGGTGGCATCGAGTTCCTCGACACAGTCGGACAGTTCACCTTCATATGGACGGACACTTCCGAGAACAGCGCGAACATAACAGGTCCGGACCAGACTACTGGAATAATATACAGCCACCACGTATACGGACTCCCGGCCGGCAGCTACTCGTACAGGTCCGAGTACCAGACATACAACACGCTGTACCTCTCCAGCTACAACAATTACTTCGGAACTACGCAGTGCGTCGACAGGCCGATGTTCGAGGTCGGAACTATCGGTATGATTGAGGCCGAGTTCGCCGTTTCCGCTGACATCGTCCTCGAGGATCTGGTCGCTCCGGACGCCCAGGTGCTCTTCGTCAACTCGACAAACTACGACAACGTCGGAAAGAAGTGCGAGTGGCACTACGGCGACGGAGTCGTGGAGAAGAACTGCGACGAGCTCGTCGAGCACATTTACGCGGAACCCGGATGCTACGAGCCGTTCCTGATCGTAATGAACAGGGACCTCCCGGAATGCCGAGACACAGCATACCTCGACCTCGACCTCGACAGGTGCGACCCGGGATACATATACGTAGACAAGGCAAGCTCGCTCGAGATCCCGAACATCTTCTCGCCTAACGGCGACGGAATTAACGACTACTTCCAGGTTCACGCACAGACGCTCAAGTCTTTCAAGGGTAAGATTATTAACCGGTACGGAAGACTCGTGTACGAATGGACTGACTGGGAGACCATGGAGGCCGGATGGGACGGAAGACTGAACGGTACGACCAAGGCTACCCCTGGCGTTTACTACTACATAATAGAGGCAGAAGGTTACGACGGTATGGAATACAACCCGAGCGGTGCTCTGCATCTCGTTAGATAAAAATTAAGCTTCCGTATGTAGTGAGCAATGAAAGAAAAAGGCTGCCTTAGGGCAGCCTTTTTTGATGTTTTATGTTAGCCAATTATAGGCTCCAATATTTCAAATCTTTTATTTTGCCCCTGAGGACACCCTTGACATCGACAAGAATGCCGTTTTCGGCCGAAATGCTCTTGAAGTAGTCTTCGGTAAGTTCCATGTACGGACGGTGATTTACAGCCACGATAATTGCATCGTACTTGCCTGTAGGCTCCTTCGACATGTCAACGCCATATTCCTTCATAACCTCGTCGTGATCGGCAAAAGCATCAACAACATCGCAGTTTACGCGGAAATACTTCAACTCGTTGATAATATCGATTATACGAGAGTTGCGGATGTCGGTGACATTCTCCTTGAAGGTCATACCCATGATTAAAACTCTCGACTTTGTGATTTCCTTGCCTGCGTTGATAATCATCTTTACAACTTTGTCGGCAATGCGAGTGCCCATGCTATCGTTGAGTGCACGACCAGAGTTAATCATACTTGCGTGATAACCAAGCTGTTTTGCCTTGTGAAGCAAATAGTACGGGTCAACTCCGATGCAATGTCCACCAACAAGACCTGGCGAGAACTTGAGGAAGTTCCACTTTGTTCCAGCAGCTTCCAATACCTCGTAAGTGTTGATTCCCATGATGTCGAATATGATTGACAATTCGTTCATGAGAGCGATGTTGATGTCACGCTGAGTATTTTCGATAATCTTTGCAGCTTCGGCAACCTTGATTGCGCTTGCACGGTGAACGCCTGCCTTGATTATTATTTCGTAAACCTTAGCGATGTTCTCGGCAGCCTCGGGGTCACAACCAGAAGTAATCTTCTTGATTTGTGTAAGCGAATGTGCCTTGTCGCCCGGGTTTATTCTTTCTGGCGAGAATCCAACCTTGAAATCCTGCATAAACTTCAATCCCGACATCTTTTCGAGAATCGGAACACAATCTTCCTCGGTACAACCTGGATATACAGTTGATTCGTAAACTACATAGTCGCCTTTCTTCAAAGCCTTACCAACCGATTCCGATGCTTTGATTACTGGAGTAAGGTCGGGAAGCTTGTGTTCGTCGATTGGTGTAGGAACGGCAACGATGAAGAAGTTGCACTGCTTGAGGTCATCGGCATTTGAAGTGAACGTGATGTTACATCCGTCGAATGCTGATTTGTCAAGTTCGTTGCTCGGGTCGATATGGTTGTTCATCATAGCAACTCTTTCGGGCTTTACATCAAAGCCGACTACATTTATATGCTTCGAGAATTCAAGTGCAATCGGCAGACCTACGTATCCAAGGCCAATAACCGAAAGTTTTGCCTGCTTGTTGATTAATGCTTCGTAAATATTATTCATACGCAATTTATTTTATTTCGTTAATTTCGATAAGAATGGATGTTCGCAATCCTTCATTGTTGTTACAATCTCTGCATTTCTAATATAGTGAACCATCTCAATGCTTGGCTTTGCATTCTGGATGCCAAAGCCATTGCCAGCAAGAATATTCCTATAGCTTTCGGTATGCAAATCTGTGAACCCACCTGTAAATTCGAGTTCGTCACCAGCAATTTGGATAGAGCGGTAGGTTGTCTGTCCTTTTGCTTTAATTTCGTCGGGCAGATATTCGCTGTCGACACTGAGGAACCAGCGCACGCGTGCCTTTTGCAGTTCGAGGTAACCCGAAACCACATGATCGTCGCGGTGATGTACTACAAGTGCCTTCTTTGCTCCGAAAATGTACTGAAGCATATCGAAGAAATGTATACCTATATTGGTTGCCAGTCCACCCGACTTCGACACGTCACCTTTCCATGAATAGTGGAACCATTTTCCACGAGAAGTTATGTAGGTTAGGTCAACATCGTAAATCTTGTTGGGGTCGCCAGCTTCGATTTTCTTTTTCAGTTCGATAATTGCCGGATGCAGACGAAGCTGCAGAATATTGTAAATTCTGTGTCCAGTTTCCTTTTCAAGTTCAGCAAGAGCATCGATGTTCCAAGGATTGAGCACAAGGGGCTTTTCGCATATTGCATCGGCACCGTTAAGCAATGCCATCCTAATGTGGGCGTCGTGCAAGTAATTTGGCGTACAGATGCTGAAATAATCGAGTTTTTCGCCCGAACCATGCTGCAATTTGTAAACGTGGCGTTCGAAGCGTTCGGGTTCTGTAAAGAAGTCGGCCTTAGGAAAATACGAGTCGATAATTCCCACGCTGTCGTTTTTGTCGAGCGCTACAAGCAGGTTATTGCCTGTTTCCTTGATAGCTTTCAGGTGACGTGGGGCAATATATCCGCCAACTCCTATTATTGCAAAGTTTTTCATTTTATTCTAGTTACCTTATTGTTTTCAAGTCTGTATTGCTGACCACTTTCGGGGCAAGTTGCGAGGCCGTTGCTGTCGAAACTGAGCTTGCACCCATATTCGCTTACCCAGCCCATCTGTCGAGCGGGATTGCCAACTACAAGCGCATAGTCGGGAATATTTTTTGTTACAACAGCACCTGCGCCGATAAGTGCATAACGGCCGATGTCGTGTCCGCAAACCACTGTTGCATTTGCGCCTATGCTTGCGCCCTGCATCACCAAGGTACGACGATAGCAATCCTTGCGGCTAACTGCGCTACGCGGATTTATGACATTCGTAAATACCATCGACGGACCGAGAAACACATCGTCCTCGCAAATTACGCCAGTGTAAATCGATACATTGTTCTGGACTTTCACATTTCTGCCCAAAGTTACCTCGGGCGACACAACTACGTTCTGTCCGATGTTACAGCTTTCGCCAATGGTACAATTGGACATTATGTGGGAAAAATGCCATATTTTGGTGCCTTTTCCTATCGTACAGCCTTCGTCGATGACTGCGGTTTCGTGTGCAAAATATTCTTCCATACAAAAGTGCAAAAGTAAGCTTTTTTGTTTATAGGTGTATGTTTTTTTTACTTCAACGGCAATTTTCTTATTTTCCCGCTATCTGTACATAATCCTGCTAATTCCTGAATTGTTTTTCCAGTTTGAGGATGAACGAAATCCGGTTCTATTTCTTGCATTGGCAAAAGCACGAAAAGTCGCTGACAGATAAGAGGATGCGGAACAATCAGCTTTTCGGTATGGATAATTTCATCGTTGAAGAAAAGTATGTCGATGTCCATTGTGCGTCCTTCGTAACCATTGCCCGAACGAGTGCGCTTAAGTTCGGCTTCGATTTGAAGAGCTGATGCAAGAGTCTCGTCGGCAGAAAGTGCAGTCCGCACTTTGGCTACAATGTTTGTGAAATATTTTGCATGCTTAAATCCCCAAGGTTCAGACAGATAAACCGACGAAACCTTTTCTATTTTGCCTATACAGTCGCCGATAAGATTTATTGCGCTTCGTAGGTTTGCAAGGCGGTCGCCAAGGTTTCCGCCAATGCCGAGGAAGACAATGTTCTCCTTATTCGGTGCAGTTGTTGCAAATTTCGATTCCATTTCGTTGGGTAAAGACTTGTTTTACAAAGTTACGAAATTTTTCCGAGTTGCGCACTTCGGCGAGACTTTGGTTTGAAATATTGCCAAATTCGTGTTCGGCATCTTTGTCGAAACAGCAAGGCACGACTCGTCCATCGAAGCAGACAACTGTTCCGAAAATCAGTCGTTTGCAATGGTTTTCCGACTCCTTTTTCAGTTTGATTTTTCCATTGCTAATGTTGTATCGCGAGTATTTCTGATTTTCGGGCAGAAAATCAATTTGCGATTCCTCGTATATCTGTGCCGACTTTAGTGTAATCTTATCGATGCGATATTTTTTTTTCAACTTTTGCAGTTCGGGAATTTCGTGTTCGTTGTGCGAAAAGACAAGAAACTGCAATTCGATGTAGGGTCGCTCTTTGATAGGGAGTTGCGATAGTTTTTCAAGCCCATCGAACACGTTTTGCACTTTTCCGCCAACCCGGTATTTTGTATAGGTTTCGTCTGTAAGTCCGTCGAGCGAAACGATGATATGATCGGGACGGGCGTCGCGTATGAGATCGATGCTCTGTGCGAGCAATTGTCCGTTTGTCGAGAACATTGTGTGAATGCGGTTCTGCCTTGCAAGAGAAATCATCTCACCGAGTTGCTGGCACATAAGTGGTTCACCCTGAAAATGCAACATTATGTTGGTGAGGGTTTTGCGGTTTTCGGTTATGAATTTCCGATACAAATCCATATCGGCTGTTCCACGTGAGCGTTTCAACATACCTTTCCCCGAGGGGCACATTTCGCAGGCGAGGTTGCAGATGTTTGTGGGCTCGTAGCTTGCAAAGTTCGGAGGAGGAACAATGCTACCTAAATTGCTGCGCTTAGCTTTACGGTAAAATGCATGCAATCGAAAAATATTCCATATTTTCGGCAACGAGACGTATCGTATGTTTCTCAAACGTAACATGGCGCAAAGTTAATGGATAATTGGCAATAATTAGTGTCCAATAAGCTTTCAAAATATAGCAACTTTGATGGCGGATACATATATTTCATTTTTTCAAATTATTGAATCACATTATTCCTTATTTTTGGGGACTAATTTTCATCCATGATGAAGAAATTTTTCAAGGAATATTTCAACTTCTCGAAGCGCGAGCAAAACGGAATGCTTGTGCTGATTGTGATATTGATTGCACTGATTGGCGCAAACATATTTGTGTCGGTGCACAAGTCGAGCCAGAAGGTTGACTTTAGCGACTTCGAGAGCGAAATCGACAGCTTCCTTGTTTACCAGCAGACACACTTCGACGACAGCGAACTTTTTGCCTTCGACCCAAACACCGCTTCGCGAGAGGACCTGCTTCGTCTCGGACTCTCGCCAAAGTCGGTGAACGGCATAATGAACTACCGCGAAAAAGGCTACAAGTTCTACAAGCCCGAAGACATTACCCGCGTCCGCACACTGAAGCCCGAAGAATACGAAGTGATAAAGGACTATATTGTAATCGAACGTCAGCAATACACCGACAATTACCATCACAACGATTACAGACGTGAATATGGGAAAAACAACAGCTCCCAGCCATCGGAACTTTTCGAGTTCGACCCAAATACCGCCACCAAAGACGAACTTGAACGACTTGGCTTCAAGTCGTGGCAAGCCGAAAACATCGTGAAATATCGCAGCAAAGGCGGACGCTTTAAACAGCCGTCGGACATTACCAAGATTCATGGCATCGATACCGGTTTTGCCGAAAGTCTTATGCCTTACATAAAAATCGGAAGCGCACAGGAAACCGCATCAAACGACATTATTATCAACATTAACACGGCTACCGAAACCGATTTGCAGATGCTCAAGGGAATTGGTGCCGCCTACTCTAAGCGCATTATCGACTACCGCAACAAACTTGGTGGATTCGTCGCTGTGGAGCAGGTGCGCGAAGTGTATGGCATGACCGACGAGTTGTACAACAGTATTCTGCCACACCTCAAGGTCGGCAACGAACCAGTCCGTACAATCAACATCAACAAGGCCGACTTCAAAACCTTGGTTTCGCATCCGTACATAGACAAAAATGTCGCAAACTCAATCCTCAACTACCGCGAATTCGCAAAGACCATCAAGTCGACTGATGAGCTTGTAAAACAAAAGGCACTTTCGAAAAGCGAATACGACAAAATCTCAAAATATATTTCGGTAAAATGAACCAGCAGTTGTCCAAGGCAAAAGCCAGCATATTAAGTTCTCTTTCAATAAAGAAGTACCGCGAGGAACACGGATTGTTTCTGGTGGAGGGATTCAAGATTATAGAAGAGGTGTTGAAGACCGGAATGGAAATAAGGATGCTCGTCGGTCTGCCCGAAAGCCTCGAAAAAATAGACATCGACAGCAGCCTGAAGTTCGAAACCGACCAGCGCACAATGGAAAAACTGTCGAATTTCAACACGGCATCGGCAATAATTGCAGCCGTCGCAATTCCTCATAAGAAACTAAACATCAGCGACTTGTCTGATTCGCTCACTATGGCAATCGACACAGTGCAGGACCCAGGCAACTTCGGCACAATAATCCGCATCTGCGACTGGTTCGGCATACGCAACATCGTCTGCTCCAAAGGCAGTACCGATCTCTACAATCCGAAGGTAGTACAGTCCACAATGGGCGCCTTCACTCGGGTGAACATCTTCTACGCCGACCTGCCGCAGTTTATCGCCGACTACCGCCAGCAGACTGGCTTGGACTGCTTCGGCACTTTCCTCGAAGGCGACAACATCTACGCACAGACTTTACCACAGAACGGACTTATCGTGATGGGCAACGAGGGCAACGGCATATCGCGCGAAGTGGAAGCCAAGATTACACGCAAGCTATTCATTCCGCCATTCCACGACAACCATGTCGAGTCGCTCAACATCTCGATGGCGGCAGCGATTGTGTGCAACGAGTTTAGGAGAGGGAGGATGATTTGAGGATTTCATCTATTCCGAAATTATCTTAATTTTGCAGTGTTGAATAAGATAAAGCATAAGAAATGACCCTAACAGAACTCCAACATACCGTTGACGACTGGATTCGCACCTACGGAGTGCGCTACTTCGATGTGAAGACAAATATGATTGTGCTGACGGAGGAAGTCGGACTTAAATCTCGACGACGAGATTGCCGACGTGCTTTGGGTGCTTACCTGCATAGCCAATCAGACGGGAATCGACCTCGAAGCTGCAATGAAAGCCAACTTCGAGAAGAAAACCAATAGAGATAAAACAAGACATATTGATAACCAAAAACTTAAATAATATGAAGAAAGATAGAAATTATCCTGGCGCACCGAGCGAAAAGGAAATCGAAAAAAAGGTAAAGCAGTACAAAAAGCAGATGCAGGAAAACAATAACAAGGAAGTACTGATGCAACTCCTCAACTGCGTTGACCTTACAAGCCTCAACGGCAGCGATACCGAAAGCAAGATTGCCGAAATGACCGAAAAGGTAAACGACTTCGGCAAGCACTTCCCAAAATACAAGAATGTGGCAGCTATCTGCGTTTACCCTGCTTTGGTTCCGACAGTCCTCGATTGCCTCGAACTCGAAGATGTTGACATTGCTGCAGTTGGCGCATGCTTCCCGGCTTCTCAGTCCTTCCTTTCGGTGAAAACCATAGAATGTGAGATGGCAGTGGAAAAAGGTGCCGACGAAATTGACATTGTAATTTCGGTTGGCAAGTTCCTCGAAGAAGATTACCAGACAGTTTCGGACGAAATCCTCACTATCCGCCACGCAATCGGCGATGCTTTGCTGAAGGTCATCCTCGAAACAGGCGAACTCAAGACTCCCGACAACATTTACATAGCCAGCATATTGGCAATGGAATCGGGGGCAGACTTCATCAAGACTTCGACAGGGAAAACCGCTGTTTCGGCAACTCCCGAAGCCGTTTATGTAATGTGCTGTGCAATACGCGACTACTACAAGGAAACTGGCGAAATGGTAGGACTGAAGCCCGCTGGCGGAATTTCGACAACTGAAGACGCTTTGCTCTACTACACAATCGTAAAGGATGTGCTCGGCGAGGAATGGCTCAACAACGACTTCTTCCGCCTCGGTGCATCACGCCTTGCAAATGCTCTTCTTACCGACATCAGCAAGTTCGACGGAAAGAAAAAAGAGATAAAGTATTTCTAATCAATAATCTCGGGGGAGAAATCCCCCGATTTTTATATTATCATGAAAAAGCATTATCACCTATACAACGAAACCCTTCCCATCGAAGCCGACCTCGACGACCTGAAGGAACTTTTGTCGCAAAAGAAGCAGCTGCTCGAGAACTACGAGGAGATAAGTTGCGACCTCGACGACGAAATGTACATTTCGCGCGGCAACGGCTTCTGCACCACCAAATGGGCTCCCGATGTCATCGATGACAAGATAGAGGAACTAAAAAGACAGATTGCAGAAATTGAAGGATGGATAAAGGATAGTTTCTAAGTTTGAAAGAAAAACTCAGAAATAAAAAAAAGCGGAATCAGATGCTGAAACAAGTCCAGCATGACATTCCGCTTTTTTAGAAACACCGAAGGCATAGAACGGCGTCAGCCATTCAAACTCAGAAACGTGCGCAGCACATAGAAACGGCTTTAGCCATTGCACCATCCTAAAAATCGAGGCTCAGCGACAGATAGAACATCATTTTCTGCAATTCGCCGTTGCTGATACCCCAGGCCCAGTCGGCACGTACAAAATATCCGAAAAGCTTGCTCCTCACCCCCACTCCATAGCCAGCGACAAGCGGATTGTTCCTATTGTTTATTATCACTGTTACAGGATAATGCTCGTGATAATCGTTTTCGTAGGCATTGTTGCCACCATACGGATTCAAACCACTCCATGCCATACCGGCATCGAAGAATCCTATTACCTGGAAATTCTTTATAAACTCGTTGTTTATCGGCTTACGGCTGAAATATGATATGACAGGGAAACGTAGTTCGAAATTAGTCACTGCAAAATTGGTTCCGTTACGGATATTCTGGCTAAAACCACGGAGATTAGTGGCAACTGCCTGATACACATAATTTATTTCGGGGTCAATCTTTATATCGGTATTGAACATACGTTGCGACGGCACCACGTTTATCCAATTGTCGATGCCACCGAGATAATATATCAGCTTGGCATGTCCGAACGAAGCACTCGTAGCTGCCCTGAACGCAAAAATTAGCGAACGATGAATAGGCTGGTAATAGCGGAAATCGGCGCCGATAACCTCCATGTCGGTCTTTTTCTTGTCGAACTGCATGAAAGCCTCGGCAAAAACTTTAAACCTTGTACCCGACAATATGTTGAGAGCCAATTCTTTAGTATTATCGAAAATGTATTCGGCCTTGATGCTGCCCCAATAGTCGTAGCTGTTTTTCTTTTCAAGATTTATAGCATCGGTCGACAAGAAAACATCCTGATTCTGACGGATATTAAGCGTAAACTGCATAGCATCGACCTGCGAAAACGGATAACGCATAATGTAAAATGCCTCATGAGTAAACGTCTTTACATAGTTATTGTCTAAATCGGATACCTGCCTATTCCAACGGTGTTTCAGATTTTCGAACGTAAGCAGATACTCGTTTCCATCCATTCCGACGTCGAAACGGAAGCCAGCACTTATACGATAGTCCTCGAACAAATCGGATGTTCCAACCTTGAACACTAAATTCAGTCCTGGGTTGAAATAGAAGGCACTACCGGTATATTTCTGATAAGAGTTGAAAAGATAACTGAAATCGACCTGTGTCATAAGGTAGTTGGTGTAGAACGTTGTATGGTACTTCGACGTCCGCACCGACTTAACCTCCTTGGTGTCCTGCTTTTTACGGCTAACACTTTCCAACACTTCCGGGTCGAAAGAATAATCGCCTATATTGACCTCGTTTTCGGTATTTGCAGCATTTTCTACCGGCACTTCATAGTTCAACTCGTCGTTCTTTTTCTTTTCGGCAGCCTCGAACAACTTTCTATTTACAGTTGTAGCAACATCGGCGTCATAAGCGTCCGACTTGGTTCTTTTAATTATGCGAGAACCTTTTTCATCGCGATAACTAAGCCCTATATTGTCGGAATACTTGTCGTAACCAGCATTTTGTATGCTGTACTTATAGTTGGAAAGTTGTGCCGTAGAATATGTGTACGAGTAATGCGTAGTGGTGTCGATAAAACTTATAGCCGAATCGAGCTTGGTTGTATATAAGTTCTTTATTCCATTTTTGTCCGACACGAAGAAATAGTCCTCTCCCAGCTTAAACGGCATAGTTTCCGAAGCGTCGGGCGTTTCGGTAACCTTAGCTATCGATTTGGTGGCTACGTCGTACACATATATGTCGGTAAAATCCTGTGTAGCAATCGTGTTGTCCTTCTTGGTTCCAAGTCTTTCCTCGTCCCTGTTCGAGGCAAACACTATCTGTTTAGACTTGTTGACATACAATGGGTCGTAGTCGTCGGCCTCATCGTTGGTGATATTTTCAATTGTATTGCCTGCGATATTGAATACGAAGATGTCGGACTGTCCATTGTTGAATCCGGCAATTACAAGATTCTGCCCGTCGTTTGAGTAGTCGAACGAGTTTATCTTTTCCATCGAAGACATTTGTATCTCCTTGATTTTCTTAGTCTCGAACTGATAGGTGGTATAGTAAATCTCACCTTTCTTCTCGATCATGAAACCAAGCATCTTACCCGAAGGATGCCAACGTACGACGGGATAAGTATTATCGATAATCTGGTCGAGCTTATGTTCGCGACGGAATATGGTCTTGCGCTTGCCGCTACTGAAATCGTAAGTCTTTATCCAGTACCTGCCAAACTTGTTTTCTGTCCAGGCAATCATGTCGGTATTCGAGTTGTACTGCGCCTGTGCGTAAGTGACATTCTTACGACTACGTTTAAGCACATTCTCACACTGTGGCTCTTCGGCAGAAGCATTGAAATCCTCGTACTGGGTATTATAGTATTCGGTCCAGTTTTCCTGAAGTGTCGTAAGTCCCACTCCGAGCACATACATGAAAGCACTCTCCACACTTTTTGTAATGCGCGTCAGATATACAATATTTGATATTACCTGCGGTCCATAAATCTTTGCCACGTAGTTCCATATTGCAAAGCCTATAGTTTCGGCATCGGTACCCGAAAGCTGGTTTATGTTGCTGTACTTTTTCGACAACGAATAAATCTTGTTAAGGTTGTCGGCATCCGAATCCCAATCGCGCGACACGTATGCCACAAGTCCGCTCGTATACCATTCGGGCATTCCGATAAGAGTATTGTTGGCTATTTTGTTCTTTATGTTCGACCCATAAACAATCTCGTTGAGGATAATGTTGGAAATTGCAGCGACGACTTGCTCGCGGAACTTCGCACGGTCGACTTCCATATACACGAAAGCAATGTTGTCGACAACCTTGAGAGTACCACCGATGTTGTATTCGTCGGCATCGGTATTCAAGCCTATATTGCTCTGTCTGAAGTCGGAAAGATTCTGGAACATTACAAGTATCATTCTTTTTTCGAGCTTATGGTCGAAAAAAGTTTCGAGCTGGGGTATCATTTCGGTTGCGATGTTACTTGCCATCTCGGCCATGTCGCTGCCACCTGTATAAAAATATGTATCAAACTGAGGGTAACGGTAATAATACCATTCAAACTTGTCGAACTGCACACGGTTTTTACCGAACTTCATCTGATGTCCGTTGTAGAACTGCGAAAACGATTGCACTGCCAAAAAGCAGGACAACAGAAGCAGTAATATTTTTTTTACGTTACCCAAGTGTCAGTTTTGTTTTGGCTCGCAAGTTACTAACATTTTGGCAAATTGGAGCTTGTTTTTATTCAAAAAAAAAGGCTGCACTATGCAGCCTGTATATTTTTAATTCTAGTCTTTAGAATATTATACCAAGTTTCAATGAAAGAATGCTCATGTTCATCTTACGCGACGGGAGCATGCTCATAAGGTTTGTAACGCTAGGTTCTTTAACTTCAACAGTATGATTTCCAAGGAAATGGTAATGAGCACCGATGCTAATATGTTCGCCGAGCAATATACCACCACCTGCCTGCCACGAGAAGGCTGTAGAAAGCCTAAAGTCTATCATTTCGTCCGACCAACCTTCTGGTGTTATGTACAATAGACCAAGACCAGCACCAGCATTGGCATACAAGCCAAATACATTACCAAAATAGCACTGGTATCCCAAACCTAGCATTATTGGGAAATTGATATAATTAGGCTTTGTTTTTTTCTTTTTCTCATACTGCGAACGCATATCTTTATTCAACTGATTCCATAACACATCGGCGCCGATATAAATGCTCATACCAAAATCGAAACGGTAATCGATCTTAAAGCCCAAACCGGCTCCCATCGATGCGTTACCTTTTTCGAAAAGCAATGGTGAAGCACTAATAAATGGTACTGCGTAGGTTGGAACATTTGTGAAATCTGATTCTGAAAAATCACCAAGCGGCATTGCTCCAATAAAATTGAACGTAAAGCTACCACCAGGTTCTCCATTGTTGAATTGTGCTTTGCTTGCACTTGCACTTACGATTATTATTGTCAATAATAATACTAATGTCTTAAATATCTTCATATTATTGTAATTTTAATAATGCAAAAATAATGAAATTATTGTTATCAACAGTTTTTGATATAGAAAATGTTGTTGGGTAGCTTTCGTAACTATTAATTAGACAAGGCCATAAGGACAATTGTGAGTAGGGCAAGCAGACCTCCGACTATATTTAGTTTGTTAAGTTTTTCCTTGAAAAATACGACTCCGATGACTATTGAGAGCAAAATCGTTGAAGTATTGCAAATGCCATAAAGCGATGAGGTTGAAATGATTCCGGTATTCATCGACCTTATTACAAAGTAAACCGAGCCGAAATTGAAAGAGCCGAGCAGGATTCCCAGCCACCAGGCTTTTACATTGAGAAAGTCTTTCAGGACGTTTCTTTTGACAATAGAATACACAAGCCCACAAATCATTGATATTCCGAACAATGTGGCTGTAAATAATGCTGCATCGTCTGTAATGCCGAATTCTTCACGCGAATATATGACCAGCGAGTCGTTGGTTCCCATGAACAAAAATATGATTGCTGGCAACAGTAATTTCCAAATATTCGACTTGGTCTTTTGTTCGGCGGGGCGATAGGTACACAAAAAAACCGAAACAATTGCAAGTAATATGGCTGCAATCTTTGTGAACGAAATGCTTTCTCCGTATGCAATTATCGAAAAAGCCATTGGCAGCACCAGCGACATCTTGCTTGCAACGGTGGTAATCACTATGCCTGTTTCGCGCGACGAAATGCCCATCAGCAGGAATGTAACAATGAATAGGAATCCCAGCAATAAGCCCAGAGGAAACCATCCTGCCGACACTATTTGACCGGCTGGGAAAGAGCCGAATACAGCAAATCCAAGTATCGTGGCTGTAAGATAATTGACAACCACTGCATTTAACAGTGGTGCTTTAAACGTATCGACAAGCTTGAAAATTACGAAAATGCCTATGTATGATATTGCACAGAGGATTATCCAGACCATAAAAAAAGGGGGCAAGCCCCCGATTTTGTTATTAACTTAGATTTACATCTTCAATCTCTTTTCTATTTCGTCGAGGTCCTGCTTGAATGCCTTGTCTGTTTCGATAAGGTTGTTCACGGTCTTGCATGCGTGAAGTACTGTAGCATGGTCCTTGTTACCGATGGCGTTTCCAATCATTGCCAACGAGCACTTTGTCATGTTCTTTGCGAAGTACATTGCAATTTGGCGAGCCTGAACGATTTCGCGCTTGCGTGTCTTGCTGCTAAGCACATCGACCGACATCGAGAAGTAGTTGCAAACGACCTTTTGTATGTAGTCGATTGAAATTTCGCGCTGGGTGTTCTTGACAAGTTTGTCGATCATACCCTTTGCGAGTTCGAGGGTGATTTCCTTTTTGTTCAATGTTGCTTGTGCAAGCAATGAAATAAGAGTGCCTTCGAGTTCGCGAACGTTGTTTGTTACGTGCGATGCGATGTATTCAAGGATTTCTTCCTTGATTTCGATACCGTCCTTGTAGGTTTTGCGTTTAAGTATTCTTATTCTAGTTTCGAAGTCCGGTTCCTGAAGGTCGGCAGCCAATCCCCATTTGAATCTCGACAACAATCTTTCTTCCATTCCGTTCAAATCGACTGGAGCCTTGTCGGAAGTAAGGATAAGCTGTTTCTGATGCTGATGCAAGTAGTTGAATATCTGGAAGAATACTTCCTGAGTGCCCTGCTTGTCGGCAAAATATTGTACATCGTCGAGGATAAGCACGTCGATCATCTGGTAGAAGTTGATGAAGTCGTTGCGGTTGTTGTCGCGAGTTGCCTGCATGTACTGGGTGAGGAACTTGTTTGCATCGACGTACAATACAACCTTGTCGGGGAAATTCTTTTTAACCTCGAGGCCTATTGCATTTGCAAGGTGAGTCTTTCCGAGTCCCGAACCTCCATAAATGAACAACGGGTTGAATGATGTTCCAGCAGGATTGCCAGCCACTGCGAAGCCAGCTGCACGTGCCAGACGGTTGCATTCGCCTTCCACATAGTTTTCGAATGTGTATTCGGGGTTAAGGTGCGGATCTATCTGTATTTTCTTGAGGCCAGGTATTGCAAACGGGTTTAGAGGTTCGTCGGCACCCTTGCGTGGCAAAGTCGATACGTTTGGCATTGACTTAGGAACATGGTTCGAAGGCATGGCCACGGTTACGGTTCTGCCGGCATTCTGGTCGTTGCTTACTACAATCCTGTATTCAAGATTTGCATCGGGACCGATTACCCTGTGCAACGTCATTGCCATTAGTTCCAGATAATGTTCTTCGAGATACTCGTAAAAGTATGTGCTAGGTACCTGTATAGTGAGTTGGCTTCCTTTGAGATCTACCGGAACTATAGGAGCAAACCATGTGTTAAATGCAACCTTTGCTAAATTGTCTTGAATAATCTTCAAGCATTTTGCCCAAACCTCTTCGCAGTTTCTTGTTGTCATTAGACCGTATCCTTTTATTTTTCGTTAAACAATATAAATTTGTTGCAAGACGGCACGAGATCGTGAAAACTTCTTAAAAAAATACTTTTTCAAAAAAATTTTCAAACTAAAACATCATTGACATCATCCTAAACACTAACGATAAGTCTCTGTGTTTCTTTTATTTATGGGACCAAATCCCAAAATTCAAAACTCAATCTCCTGCATCATTTTTGCAGCCCATAAAAGTACTCAAATCTTTCTCTCCGACCAAACATTTTCTGCGTTTTTTTGCCTTTTTTGCAGCTTTTTTTCAAAGGGGACATTATCAAAATTGTATAGTTATCAACTTGAATTAAAAATTAATCAGAATGCATTTAAATTATTGTTAATCAATAAAATATATCTTAAAATATACAATAATCAACAGACTAATTGTTTAATAATCGGGAGGTTACATATAACAAGTACGGCAAAATATGTCTTAAGTAGTTTTATATGTGCAGAAAAAGCACTGAAAAATGTTATATATATATTAAGGTATATTGTTACAAAACCATAAGATTGCAACCTCGGACATCGGCACTGTCGAATCTTCCAGAAACAGAGAATGTTCCGTCGTCGAAAACCTGTCCCAAATCGGAGGTCTGCAGGAAACTGCACGAGTAAATGTTGGCAAGGTCGACGATGTTTAATGCACCGCTTCCCGACTTGTGGACTGACAGCGGGTCGTTTGTTTCGCGCACCATAACTTTCATTGTCGAGCTGCAACTATATAGGCCTTTTCCCTGCGAGTAAGCCTGCGACAGCAATTCGGTCATGCCGTATTCCGAATGTATGTTGTCCACGCCAAATGCTTCCTTCAGGATCGAATGCAATTCGGAACGCACCATTTCTTTGCGTCTGCCCTTCATGCCACCAGTTTCCATCACGACTCCGTTTTTCATCTGCAAGTGGTATTTCTCGGCGAAGTCGAGCAGGGCGAAACTAACTCCTATTAGAATATACTTCATCGAGGTGGCTTCGAGGTGGCAAATGGTGTTATACAAGTCGTCGTGGTTATGCAGGAAGAAGCCGCTGTTGCTGTTGCCCGACATCTTCACAAGTTCGTCGACCATGAACACTAGGCTCGATCCACTACGTTCGAGGTAAGCGGGCAGCAGTCCAAGT
Organism: uncultured Bacteroidia bacterium; assembly: GCA_902790405.1. GTDB lineage: Bacteria > Bacteroidota > Bacteroidia > Bacteroidales > ML635J-15 > Bact-19. The sequence continues at coordinate 2,592 of CADARW010000075.1, read as the reverse complement.
ATGCAGAAATCTGAGGGCTCTCCATAGAATTGCCTGAATCCTGCTGTGAATGCCTTGCGGTACAAATCGGCGTCGGCAACATAATGCGACGACGGAATGGCTCCTGTTGTACTGCTCGAGGTGAACACTATTTCGGCGTCTCTGCCATCGCACAATAATTTGTGCGTCTTGAAAAATTCTACAGGCATAAATGGGATGTCGGTAATGTAATTTATGGCTCCAACGTCTATTCCCAACAAGTCGCAATATTCGTGATACACGGGATTGTTCATGTATTGGAAGTAGAATGCCTGCAAAGACAGCCGCTCGAAATCGGCGGCTGTCCTTATGCTGAATATTTCGTTGCAATATTTATCGATGTCGAACGGCATCGGAAATGTGGTCTACTTTGTTTTGAATTTTTTATATACGTCTTCGTATACAATGAAATACTTTCCTTTTGGCAGCGACGATATGTTAACCACGTCGGACATTCCATGCAGTTTGGTGTTGCCAAGGTCGTCCACTACCTTATACTCTGTCACGCCCGAAAAGACGATTTCCTTGCCAGATGCAATCTTTTTTACTACTACGGCGCTTGTCTTTGGCGACATTACCGTTACTTCTTTTTCGCGTTCCTTCATGCCGTCGCTATCGACCTGGTAGACCCTTATTCTGTTTTCGCCAACCAGTCCGGGGAACGGTATTGTGTAGGTTTTTTCGGCGCTGCCTCCTTTGCCCTGGAACACGCCGCTTGCTACCCACTTGTCGCCTCTATAGTGTTCGATGTAAAATGGCAATGGGGCGGCTTCTCCTTTTATGGAAAGCACTAGTTCGTATGCGTCGCCCGAAGGTTCTATCTTTGCCGAAACAAGATCAAAAGTAGATGACGATATAAATGCCTTGGGATTTATCAGTTCGGGCTTATTGTCGCCAGCGTACTTTACTGTTAAATTGAATTTGTCGCAAAACTTAAGTCCGTTTGCGGCAAAGTCAACTACAACAACACCTGTGTTAAGTTCCGCTTTTGCCTTGTTCCCGTTTACCAAAACCTCGCTTATGCAGAATCCCGAATTTAACGTGGGGTTCTTGATGTAAGCGTTCTGTTCGTAAAATGTTCCACTGAATTCCACTTCGGCCGCATACATGCTAACGACTGAAACACCAACAATAATAAAGCTCAAAAAACTTTTTAATATTCTTCCTACCATAGTCAAAAACGTGTTTAAAAAGTTATCAACAAAGATAAAAACTTTTTTTCTAATACGACAAACTTTTTTTTGTCTTTTTTTTGCAAATCAATGAAATAACAAAAGTTGGGCATTTTTTATTCCTCCTGTTCAATGTGTTGATAAAAAATTTACATCATGTAGTCTACTTATAGAGTATAGGGGTAATTTTGTTAAATTGTAAAACAATGTCATAAAACCATGAGAAATCGTTTTCTTTTCATAGTAATAGCAATTGTCTCGGCTCTGTCGGCAACAGCCCAGGAATACACCCAAGAGAAAATCCTCTACAAGAACGGCAATGTCAAGGAGGAAGGTACAATGTACCTCGGATTGCGTTTCGGCACATGGAAGTTTTATTCGCCCGAAGGCAAACTTGCCGCCCAAACCGATTTCTACAAGGATATGCTTCATGGTGAGAATATTACATATTACAACAACGGAAACAAGCACGAACTATACAATTACCGTGCCAATAGCCGACACGGGGCCTGCGAAGAATATTATGAGAACGGTCAACCTAAGTTAAAAGGTTTCTACAGCACAAATGTCCGCGACAGCATCTGGCAGTTGTTCTACGACAACGGAAACCAGCAGTCGGAAGTAGTTTACAAGGATGGCAAAATTATAAGTATCAACAAGTTCTACACTCGCGACGGCAAGCAGACTGTTACGGCTGGCAACGGCTCGATGATAAACTACTACGACAGCGGTGCCAAGAATTCCGAAGGAAACCTCAGAAATGGCGTTGAGGACGGCAAGTGGACTTACTATCACGAAAACGGCAAGAAAAAATCGGAAGGCTCCTTTGCTTCGGGCGAGCGTGTAGGCGAATGGAAGGAATGGTACGACAATGGTCAACTTAAGACCGAAATCAACTACGAGAACGGTCTAAACACTTTCTGGACTCGCACCGGCACAAAGGAGATGGAAGGTGTTATGGCCGACGGCAAGCGCGACAAAACCTGGACTTACTGGTATCGCTCTGGCAAGGTTCGCAGTGTCAACAACTACAAGATGGACGTGCGCGATGGTTTGCAGACCAAATACTTTGAAAACGGACAGAAGGAATCGGAAATGACTTACGTTGACGGAAAACTTAACGGCGAAGCACACTTCTGGCTCGAAAACGGACAGCCCGACATTGACGGCAACTTCAAGGACGACTTACAGGAAGGCCTTTGGACCTACTGGCGCAAGGACGGCAAGAAGGGCAACGAGGGCAACTACTCCAAGGGCAAGATGGACGGACGCTGGACTTACTGGTACTCGAACGGCCAGGTTTGGAAGGAAGTCGACTATACCGCAGGAAACCGTAGCGGTGCATGGAACATCTACTTCGAAAACGGACAGAAATTCCGTGTAGGTCAGTACGAAAACGACG
>CADARW010000074.1 GCA_902790405.1 uncultured Bacteroidia bacterium | reverse complement strand
AAACCTAAACGATGCTATCATCCTCTTGTCCTTAGCTTTCATAGCCAGAATATCTGGCAACTTGTACGGTACTATGCAAAGCAACCACAACACTATATATATAGGCGACAAAACCAAAGCCAGCAAAGAGCGCAAAAGCATTCCGAAAAAGCCGACCTTCTTACCAATAAGCCAGTTGCGCATATTCAGTTTTGTTAACAAACCTGAATATCGTCCAGTCTTTTCCATTAGGGACGCAAATTCTTCGGGAACATCGTCCTTCATCTTGCGTAATGCACAAATCATACCTTGGTCGCAAGCAAGACGATCCGACATCTTAGGCTTTTTCTGTCCAAATTTTAAGTCCTGATTTACAATGCGTAAAGAATCTATCTGCTCGTTATTTTCCTTGTCGTTTATGTCGAGCATAAGCGGACGCACGTGTTCCTGCGCTTTCAACGCCAGCTGGCGGTAAGCAGCTTCGGGATGTTCGCGATATGTATCAAGCAATTCTCCAAACTCGAAAGGCTCTCCTATATTGTACAAAGCATCGTGTCCCGCTCCGTAGAAATTTTCATAGTAATTGGCAGTAGGCACAATCTTGAGATGAAGATTATAGTCGGCAAGTTCCTCTGCCCTGAAGGCTATACGTGCAAAACCTTTCTTGAACGAACCCATCGACTTGTCGTACTGCAGTGCTGCCTCAGGAAATAGCCCCACACTCTTGCCATCCTTAAGGATTTTGGCAGCCAGCTCAAAAATCTTGTCATTTTCACCAAGATTCTCCTTTCCCGTGTCGCGCACCCTGAAAGCAGGCAAAACCCGCAACCACTTAAGCAGCTTTGCAACAAAATCCTTCTTGAAAATATCTCCTCGCGCAATAAATACCAAGCGGAATTTATTTTGACCGAATATCGGCATCAAGGCATCGATAAGCCCATCCTGATGATTGCATAACAATAAAAAAGGCTCCTTCGGCAGATTTTCAAGTCCTTTAACCTCGAACCTACGGAAAAACAAAAATCTAGTCGAGAACCGTATCCATCTGAAATACAATTCGTACGACAACCTTCGCTTCTCTACTCCAGTAAAATCAATCATCGTTTTTCAATTTGTGTATTTTTATTCAGGAACAAGCACGAGTCGCCATAACTTAGAAAGCGGAATCCATTTTCGAGCGCATACCCGTAAACTTTTCGCCAATCTTCGCCTATAAACGCCGAGAGCAAAAGCAGCAAGGTCGACTTCGGCTGGTGGAAATTGGTAATCAGTCTGTCGGTTATGTGAAACTTGAATCCGGGAACAATCATTATCTGTGTTGCGCATCTTATGCTGTCGAAACCTTTGCCGTCCATCCACGAAAGCAGATTCCGAAGAAGTTCCTTTGTGTCGTAATCCTCTTTGCCCGAATAAGCCTCCCATTGCGAGACGGCAAATTCATTAGCATCAACATCCTTGTTTTCAAATACTTGCACCGCAACACGGTACAAACTTTCGACAGTTCTAACCGTTGTAGTTCCCGTAATTGTTATATTGCCAAGGTTGGCTGCTATTTTTTCGATTGTAGAGCGGTTAACAACAAAATGCTCGGTATGCATTTCGTGTTCGGCGGCATTGTCGGTCTTTACCGGCTGAAAAGTTCCCGCTCCGACATGCAAAGTCACTGCATCACAATCGATGCCATGCTTCTTGATGTCGTCCATAACGCGCTCGGTGAAATGCAAGCCAGCAGTAGGTGCAGCAACCGAGCCTTCGTAGTGGCTGTAAACCGTCTGATAGCGGACGCTATCGATTTCCTCGCTGTTGCGGTTCAGATATGGCGGAATCGGAATGTTACCTGCGGCATCGATTATCTGCGAAAATGTGACATCGGGATTGTCCCACTCGAAAAGAATTTCGAATGAATTGCCCATTTCGCGCACGCGAGTAATATATAGGTATAGCGAAACTCCGCCGACGCAGACCTGCTTGCGCAGTTTTCCTTCCTTCCACTTCTTGCTGTTACCAACCAAACACTTCCACGAACAACTTTTGTTTTCGGCAAATGCTAGCGCATAGTCGGAAGGCGACAGCGGGTCGAGGCAAAAGACTTCAATACGCGCACCTGTTTCCTTCTCGAAAATCATACGCGCATTTATGACCTTGGTGTCGTTGAAAAGCAAAAGTCCGCCCGAAGGCAAGTGGGTACTAATATTACGGAACCTATCCTCCTCTATCCTATTGCCGTCAAAGACAAGCAGTTTCGACATATCACGCTCAGCAAGAGGATATTTGGCGATTTTTTCATCTGGCAGGTCGTAATTATAGTCGTTTATGTTAATGTTGCGAACCACTTTTTTATTAAATTTGCTGCAAAAATAATATTTCTTATGGATTTAATCAGTATTGGCGATAAAGTTAGATTCCTGAACGATGTTGGCGGTGGCACAGTTGTAAAGATACTTCCTAAAAATCAAATAGTTGTACGCGATGACAACGATTTCGAATATCCGATTCCCGCAGCAGAGGTTGTTGTGGTCGAAAAGGCTAAGGAGAACTACAACAAACAGTTCAAGGAATTTGCCAGCAACGTTGTCGAGAACATCAAGGACAACATAAAGAAGGTTGAAGGCACAATCATTCCGAAGCCGAAAATCGAAATCAAGAAGGACCAGAAGACCGAATATATGTTCGCCTTCATACGCAACTACAACGACAAGTTCGACGGCTTCGACTGCTACCTTGTGAACGACTCCAACTACTTTGTGTTCTACCACATCGTGCTACGCGGCGAAAACGGTTTCGAGAAGATCGACACCGAAACACTTGAGCCAAACACAAAAATACTTGTCGGACAACTGAGCCGCGAACAGATCAACAACTCCAAGGAAATCATCATACAAAGCATTCTGTACGACAATCCAAAGTGCACCTACCACGAGATGCTGGAACGCCGAATCAAGATTACTCCTATAAAATTCTTCCAGGAACACACCTTCGTTGAAAACGATTTCTTTGACGAAAAGGCTTACATTTTCGAACTTCTGAAAGAAGACCTCGGACTTGGCAACTCCATCCGGACACAAAAGGAATTCGAGGATCAGATGGCACGCAAAGACGAAGCCGAAGAAGACAACTCACAACGCTACCACAAGCGCAAACAACCCGAAACCATCGAAGTTGACTTGCACATCAACAAACTGATTGACAGCGTTGTAGGACTTTCAAATGCAGAAATCCTTAACATACAGATGCAAACATTCCACAAGACCATGACCGATGCAATAATGAACAAAGCCGGCAAGGTAATCCTTATCCACGGCATTGGCAACGGAACACTCAAAAGCACTATCCGCGAATCGCTCGAGAAGCAATACAAGCTGCCCTACGAGGACGCCTCGTTCAGGGAATACGGATTCGGTGCAACAATGGTGATGATTAATTGACAATTAACAATGGATAATGGATAATTTATAATGGATAATTTATAATCTGTGGCGACGTGGCGTGCCACGTCGCTACAAATTATCAAATCATCAAAACCAAAACTTAGAAACGGCGAAGCCATAGAAACTTAGAAACGGCGAAGCCATAGAAACTTAGAAACTTATATAAAATGAACATCGAACAAATCTTAACCCAAAGATACACCGAATTTTACAAGGCCACACCGCAGAAGGTCGAAGCAATAACAAAAGCCGGCTCTAACCGCAGCTACTACCGTTTTTACGGAGAAAACGGAACAGTGCTTGGCGTTTATAGCAACAACATACCAGAAACAAAGACTTTCCTGTATTACAGCGTAATTTTCAGCAATCTGAACCTAAACACGCCAAAGATTTACCACGTCAGCGAGGACACCCTCACCTACTTCATCGAGGATTTTGGCGACGACCTTTTGCTGAAAGTCGTAGAAAGCGAATACAAGCAGTACGGAAAGTTCACCAAACGTCTTGACAATTTATACCGCAAGAGTATCAGCGCATTGGTAAAACTGCAGATTGCTGCTGGTAAAGCCATCGACTTCAGCCTAGCCTACTCAATTTCGGAATTCAACAGCCAAAGCATTCTATTCGACCTCAACTACTTTAAGTACTATTTTCTCAACCGTCTCGACATTCCATACGACGAGAAACTTCTTCAGGACGACTTCGACGCACTGGCCGCCCACCTCGCAGCACACGGAACCAAAGCATTCATGTTCCGCGACTTCCAGGCACGAAACATACTCGTTAAGGACGAGCAAGTATATTTCATCGACTACCAAGGCGGACGCAAGGGCGCAATCCAGTACGACATGGCCTCACTGCTGTGGCAGGCAAAAGCCAAAATTCCAAACGACAAGAAGCTGGAACTGCTGAAATTCTACATCGACGAGGTTGCAAAAAATACAGAAATCGACAAGACTGAATTTGAACGAGAATTCTGGTTCTACCTGTATGTGCGTATCTTACAGACACTTGGAGCATACGGCAATCGCGGACTGATTGAAAAGAAACGCCACTTCATCGAAAGCATACCTTTTGCCATCGACAATCTGAAAGAACTGCACGAAACCCATCCGATACTTGGCGAATACAAGGAACTCGACCGTATAATTTCGGAAGTAGTTAAGTGCAAGCAAAAGTTCGAGCCTGTAAAGTACGACCAACTGACTATCAACGTGATGAGTTTCGGATTCAAGAACGGTATTCCCGAAGATAAGACAGAAAATGGCGGAGGTTTCATCTTCGATTGCCGTGGCAACCACAACCCAGGTCGCTACGACGAGTACAAGCAGCTTACAGGTCGCGACCAACCAGTAATCGACTTCTTCAAAGAACACGGCGACATTGACATTTTCGTTGAAAACATAAAAGCTGTAATCTCGCCAACCATAGAGACTTACATCCGCCGCGGCTTCACTAGCCTGATGATTTGTTTCGGTTGCACAGGCGGACAGCATCGCAGCGTATATTCAGCCGAACACATTGCAAAGTACATACACGAAAAGTATGGAGTAAAAGTAATTTTGAGGCACAGAGAACTTGGAATAGAAGAAATTATGGATGCATAAGGGACTTTAGTCCTTTACGCAACGAACCGAAAATCCGTCACTTTTGCTGCTGTAGTTAGATACTACACCGCTATAATTATAGTAAATGTATCGGAAATAGGCATTACCGCTGTAATATTCATACTCGGTTGCTGACCAGAAATAAGCGAAAGAACCGAAGTTGCCATAACTTTTTTCATCGAAACTGCCAGCAGGCAAAACCGAAAAGCCAGACTTTCCAAACGAAGAATTTCGTTCCAACACACCATCATTCCACAAATTGGCTTTTCCTGCAAGCTGCGAACCAATATTTTCGCCATTTATGGCATTTTTCAACTGCTTCCAATCCGAATTTGTAGGGAGATGCCAGCCTTCGGGACAAGCCTTTTCGGCTGCATACCAGTTGTATAGATAACCGAACTGTTCTACATTTTCAGCCTTGCCGCTAGGATTGTAAACATGCGGCTTGTTGCTTTTCGACGTGCCCAAAGGTATATCCTTGGAATAACGCAAGTTTTCGGCCATCCACATCTGATTGCCAAGCTTTATAGTCTTGTACGAATTGCCGTCGCGGGAATCGACAAACTTGCCAGTATCTGGCAACGCAAATAAAGCCGAAGGTTCATCGAGTACGCAGAAAACAAGATTTCCAGCATACGACAGCATACCTGCAATTATGAGCAATATCAACGATATAAATCTTTTCATACAGACAATATCATTGCAAATATAAGCTTATTTTTGAAGAAATTATGTTTTTTATTAAAAAAAGTGTGATTATTTATAATTCGGCACCGACATATCCAAGGCGAAAATGTCATCATATATATTACCAGCAGATGGTACTCCATAATAACCAAGCAATTGTATAACAGCCTCTTCGACTTCAACAGCGGGATATTTCGAGACCTCTCCGAAACTGTTCAGGAACCTAATCATAAAGAAAACATCGAACTTTGCAAACATCCGCTTAACAAAACTTTTGCGGTCGGAAGTGTTTTTGCGGCATTCGTCAACCAAAGACTTGAATTTCTGCTCACCTACAAACTCAATAATCTCGCGTGGAATCGCCGAATCGCCATCGTAAAGACTTGGAAATGCCGAATAGAAGTCCTTGAGAAGCAAAAACAATCCAAAATTATACACCTTGCACGAACCTGTCTCGATTATTTTCTTCACCGAACGGCCAGTCCCAAAAGGCACACGCTCCGACACCGACGGCGAGGGAAAAACTATAGGCTTGTCAACAGATGCAACCCTCGACTGCAAAGCCAATTTCTGCAAGAAATAGAAGTCCTCGCCAGCCTGACGACGCGCCATCCCTCCCATCCGTGCGTATGTTTCCGCAGTAACCGCCAGACACGAACCAATTGTATGAAGGCATTGTGGAATACCTGCAACCTTCTGTGCCAAACGGAAATACCTCAAATACATCTCGTACCTGCGACAAGCAACTATCTCCTGCTTGGAATACAACTTTTCGTCGAAATTATGCCGAAACTGCAAGGTGCAGGCATTGGGATGGTCTTTGGCGCAATAGAACCTTGAATATATTTCGGTGAAATAATCCTCCGAAACCAAACAGTCGGCATCGAGCGACACAACAACGCCACGCGGATTTTCAATTGCCGAGAACCGCCACACCGCCTCGTCCATTCCGACTTTGCGGGCATTGCCAACACCAGCAATCTTATGCTGTACACCTTCTATTATATATGGTAACAAAACGAAATTACGATACGAGTCCTTCTTTTCACAGAGTGAGGCATAAATGCGACTATTCTTCTCAACAATAGCAACATCGGTGTCCTCGGCGGAATTTACAACCACAATCACCTCCACCGAACAAGGCGGTCTATCGGCCGAATCGAGCGAGCGCAGAGTCGTGAAAATGAACTCGTCGTCGTAGCAAGGTATAACAACAATAATCCCCGTATCGCTGCGGGGATTACCATTGAATATCTTTGGTGCTACAGAGTACCTTTTGTAGTAAGACTCTGCAAAGTTCATCTGTTATTCGGCTTTTGTATCGTTTTCGAGGATGCCGCCGTAACGCTGGTTGAGCTTAGCAACCACATCGTTGGTAATGTTCATTCCCTGCTGCGAATAAACAACCGTCACACCGCCCATATTGCCGAGTACGATTTTGAAACGGCCGTCGGCATACTGGTTTACGAAGTTGATTACAGTATCGTAGATTTCCTGATTCATTGCGCTTTGCTTTTCGAGGAGCTGGTTCGACAAGGTTGCCTGCAAGCTTTCGATGGCTGCCTGTTCCTTTTCGAGTTCGCTCTGTTGAGCCTGCTGGCTGGCTGCACTCAGGAACATTCCGGTACGAGCCTTTTCCATATAGGCATTGTACATGCTCTCGAACTTCTTCATGCGCGACTGGATAGTACCTTCGGCCTTCTTCTGTTCCATAGCGAGGTCTTCCTGCAACTTTATTGCATAGTTATAAGTAAGCAGAAGCGTATCGAGGTCGATGTAAGCAATATCCGACGGTTCTTCGCCTGCCGGCTTGTCAAAAATTGTTTGTTCTGGTTGTTGCTCCGGCTCTGCCTTTTTGCCGCCAAGCACGCCAGTAAGCATAAGTACGAGCAGTACAATAGCCGCCAAGCTTAGAATCAGCGCACAGATGCTTATGCAGTTTCCGCACTTGCATTTCTTTGGTTCGGCTTCGCACGATTCGTTTGTCGGCTCCGGCTCTGCAACTGGCTGCTGTGGTTCAACTTCTGTTTTTTCTCCGTGCATTTCCCTCTCAATCTGGGCAATCTGCTCTTCTACGCTAGGCAGTTTCTTTTCTTCATTATTAAAATCTTCCATCTTGTTTTCGTTATAATAAATCTGTGCAAAGTTAAAGTTATTTTTGTTTCCGACACAGCAGAATTATGTTTTTAATGATTTTTTAAAACTTCACCACAATCTTCAAGTTCGGCCTGATTCCCGTAAGGTACGATGGCACTGCGTATTCCCTGCCTCGGATGTCTGTTATCCAAGTGTGAGAGATTTCATTCTTGGTATTCAACAAGTTGAACACTTCGAGCGAAATCCAGAAATCCTTTATCCAGTCGGCTTTCTTGAAGTTGAACTGCTTGGAGATTCCAAAGTCAACACGGCGGTAGGCCTTCATCCTTCCGGTTGCCATATAGCGTTCCGAATTTGGCGGTCCGTAAGGCAGACCGGTTCCAAAATGCAGGCTAAGAAAAACCTTCCAAGTCGGCGCCTTCGGGATATAATCCTGGAAGAAGATGCCAAAATTCACAAGCTGGTCGGTGGGACGCGGAATATAGCCCGGATAAACCGTATCGACCACATTTTCGACCGTACGGGTATAGAAATCGTTTTCGATGTCCTCGTATGTGCGCATCAAGCCCAAGCTAACCCACGATTCGGTGCCAGGGACAAACTCGCCGTTCACCTTTGCCTCAATACCGTATGCATAGCCGTGTGCAATGTTCTCGCCATAATACTTAATCTGTACATTGTCAACATTGTACGGATTCAAGTTGTACATATATTTATAGTAAGCCTCGGCAACCAGTTTGAACGGCCGTCCCCACGCGAGGAAATTGTAGTCCATACCGACAACCACCTGTGCCGACGACTGCGCCTTCAGGTCGGGATTCAGCGTTCCGTCGCTGATTCTGCGTGCTTCCTTTATTGTCGGCGGCTGATGGTAAAGTCCTGTGGCAAAGCGGAATATCATATCGGGCTTCCAGTTTGTCGGCTTCACGCTGAGGTTGACGCGCGGACTTGCAAGAAACTGCTTGTTGAAGGACCAGAAATTTAACCTCACGCCACCGCCAAGCGAAACATCGGCACCTTCGGCCTTGAACAGATACGAGTCCTGCACATACGCCGAAGCCCTGACGCTCTGCAAACCAATGTTGGCAATGTCGGTATGGTAAAGAAATACCATATTGTCGGAATACGGCAGCGAATAGTCTGCCGAGTCGTTCATCGTCCACTCGCGAACATGGTACGAATAGTTTTCGTAATTGGTCTGCACGCCCCAGTCGAGCTTGTTCTCCCACTTGAGGAAAGTTCCGATATGCTTTGCCGAAACCACAAAACCGTCGTAGTAGTTGCGGGCATGGTCGAGGAAAGAACCGACACCGATATTTGAAACGCTGTCGCCAGTTGTTGCGCCAAGCTGCTGGTCAATCTCGTTGAGGTAATACTGTGCCAGAATGTCGTAGGTTTCCTCCTCGTTGGTATAGTAACCTGATGCTATAAACTTGAGGTTCAAATTATTGTTCGGATTATAATTTACCGAAAAAGCTGCTGTTCCGCTATTGAAACGGTCAACCTCCTGCCCTTCGAAGTAAGTACGGATTTTCAACGCCTCGCTGACTGTACCGAACGAAGTTTCTCCATCGAGCGGAATGTACTTGTACATGTTGCTACTGAAGTTTCCTAGGAAATTCAGTTCCAGCTTTTCGGTTATGTTGTAGATGAGAAATGTCTGTGCATCAATGTACGACGGGTCGTAATGGCCGGAAACGTCCATCGAGGTCAGCAAATACTTTGAAGTCTTGTACCTGACTCCGACATTGTAGCGGAAAAGGTGGTTCTTGCTAGTTCCCTCAACGTGAGCGTTCGCGCCAAGCAGACTTGCCATTATCGAAGCACCGAACTCTGTAGGTTTCTTGTACTTAATATCAAGTACCGACGACATTTTGTCGCCATACTTTGGCTCGAACGCACCAGCCGAAAACAAAATCGACGACACCATGTCGGGATTTATGAAGCTAAGTCCCTCCTGCTGTCCCGAACGAATCAGTTGTGGACGATAGACTTCTATATCGTTGACAAACACCAAGTTTTCGTCGTAATTTCCGCCACGCACATTGTACTGCGAGCTAAGTTCGTTGTTGGACGACACCGACGGCAGAGCCTTCAGAATGTCCTCGAAACCACCAGTCGTCGGGATTTTCATCGAAATCTGCGGATTTAGGCGAGTACCAGAAACCTGACGTTCGCTTGTCGCGCCAATGTCGGCAGTTGGAAGCATTACTGCTCCTTCGTTAAGAACCGCCGTAACCTGCTTGCGCTCGTTGGGTTTCAGTTTAATTTTCTGCGAGAAAGGCTCGTAGCCGAGAAACGAAATCTGCACTTCCAAATCCTTGCCCGACGGCACCGTTATTTCAAAATAGCCAGAAGCATCGGTAGAAGTACCAATGTTTGTTCCTACGACAACGACATTAGCGAACTCAACAGGCTTCTTGTTGGCATCGCGTACATAGCCGAAGTAAGTGGCGTTCTGCGAGAAAGCCACGCATACGACAAATGTCAGCAACAATACCAATAAAAGCGTACAGCACCGCCACCAGCACGGTACTGAGAATCATGGCCCGAGGCAAGTCCCGGCCGGGATTCTTCATTTCACCGCCCAGCTCTGACAGGAATTCCGCTCCGCCGGTGGCGAAGGTCAGCAGGCTGGCGCCGGTCATGAAATTCACAAATCCGTTGGGCATGATGGTTTTGATGCCGCCCTTGAAGACGGACCAGTCAACCTTGGGAAGACCAAAGGCGATGAACAGCACCATGGCCGCCACCAGGATAATGACCAGCACATTCTGGAGCTTGGCTGCCAGATCCACGCCCAGCAGGTTCATAATAAAGCAAAGGGTCAGGATGCCGAAGGCCACCCAGGTTTTGGACAGGCCCGGCACCAGGCTGCAGGCGTATTCAGCAAAGGTAATGCCGAACATGGCCAGCACCAGCTGTCCGGCCACCA
>CADARW010000073.1 GCA_902790405.1 uncultured Bacteroidia bacterium | reverse complement strand
AATTTCTTATAAACATCAAGGTCAGCATTGGCATAGAAAAAATCGATGTAATTCTTTGCCGAAGCATAGTCGCCAATGCCATAGTTGTGCATTGCAAGTTTGAGCGTTATGCCATAATCGAAATGCGCATCGAGGTCTACAACCTTCTCGTAAAAGGCAATCGACGACTTTATATCTCCAAGAAAATCATATATTTCGGCTTTCAGCAGATATGCTTCGATAAACATGGAATCCTTGGCAAGAGCATTATTGGCTTCCTGCAAGGCATACTTCACTGTTTGATCGTTTTTCCCATTCTGGTAATATGCTACAGCCTTTTCAAAACATTTTATAGCCGCCTTCGACTTTGTATGATATTCCTCGTTCTGCGAAAAAACGAATCCACAAACAAACGACAGAGCCAATATGCAAAATAATTTCTTCATATTCAAAATGCCTTTGCTTTAAAAATTAGCATCCTTGTTTTTCTCCTTCAAATAACATTCATAAAGGTGCTTGCCTATTTTATCTTTCTTAAACTCCTTTTCATGTTCATATGGTGTTGTTGAAAGCCTTATTTTGGCAATTCCATTCTTAAAAGTCTCTAACTGCGATGAATCTATGTTAAATCTAACGACAGAAGAAAAAGCTGAAATCGTTTTTTTTACGCCATCTCGCTCCACCTCACTTGTAAGCACATCGCATGACATTACAGTTCCTGACAATTTAAAAACATCATCTGCAAATGTTCTTATCATCATTGTTGGTTTTTCCGTAAATTTTGACAAATCAGATTCAAAAGTTACATCAATAAAGAATTTCGTATCATCAAAAACAACCAAATAATTAACTATGCAACCATCAGGAGCAAAAGCTTTGTGTGTATATCCTACAGGTTGGGCTACTGCAACAAATGCACAAACGAAACAAAGACTAAATATCAATATAAACCTTTTCATATCGTTAAGTTATTTATTAATCCAATAACAAAAAGCAAGCCGAGAAAAAAAAAATTCTCGACTTGCAAATATAATAATATTTTGGAAATCGTTATAATCCCTTGTCCATAGTCAAAAGGAACTCCTCGTTGGTTGGAGTTTGCGGCAGACGGGCACGTATGAATTCCATTGCTTCCACCGAATTCATGTCGGCAAGGAACTCGCGCATTACCCAAAGTCTGTTTACAAGGTCCGGATTTACAAGCAAATCCTCGCGACGTGTACTCGAAGCGGTAACATCCACAGCAGGGTAAATTCTGCGGTTCGACAACTTGCGGTCGAGCTGGAGTTCCATATTACCCGTACCCTTGAATTCCTCGAAAATCACATCGTCCATCTTGGAACCGGTTTCGGTAAGTGCTGTTGCAAGAATGGTGAGCGAACCGCCGTTTTCGATGTTACGTGCAGCACCGAAGAAACGTTTCGGTTTGTGCAATGCGTTTGAATCGACACCACCCGACAAAACTCTACCCGATGCAGGAGCAACTGTGTTGTAGGCACGAGCCAGACGAGTGATGGAGTCGAGAAGAATCACAACATCGTGACCGCATTCAACCATACGCTTTGCCTTTTCGAGGACAATGCTGGCCACCTTTACGTGACGTTCTGCCGGCTCGTCGAATGTTGATGCAATAACTTCTGCGTTAACGTTGCGAGCCATGTCGGTAACTTCCTCGGGACGCTCGTCGATAAGCAATATGATAAGGTAAACTTCGGGATGGTTTGCTGCTATTGCATTTGCAATTTCCTGAAGCAGAACAGTTTTACCAGTCTTAGGCTGAGCAACTATAAGACCACGCTGCCCCTTTCCTATAGGTGTGAACAAATCTACAACCCTTGTCGAAAGATTTGCATGTCCCTTACCTGTAATGTTGAACTTCTCGGTCGGGAACAAAGGAGTAAGATGGTCGAACGGAATTCTGTCGCGAACCAAAGCCGGATCCAAACCATTTATACTTATAATCTTAGTCAACGGGAAATACTTTTCACCTTCTTTTGGCGGACGTACCAGACCTTCGATGGTATCACCGGTCTTAAGGCCGAAAAGCTTTATCTGCGACTGCGAAACATATACATCATCGGGCGAATTCAAATAGTGGTAATCCGAAGAACGAAGGAAACCATAGTTTTCGGGCATAATTTCGAGTACACCTGTTACGGTTACAATTCCCGAGAAATCGTAATTTGCCTTAGACTCTTCAACAGGCTGATTCTGCTGAGCATTGGGCTGCTGACGGTTTTCTTCGAGCGGCAACTGCTGCTGACGAGGCTGGCCTTGCTGTTGATTGTTATTATTTTCGTTGCGCTGCTGATTGTTACGCTGCTGGTCGAAACGCTGGTACGGCTTTCTGAAATCCTGACGGTTCTGCTGCTGAGCATCGCCATTCTGCTGGTAATTTGCAGTTTCTACTTTCGAAACTGTTTCGCCAGACACTCTTGCAACAGGTTCCGCATTCATCTTCTGGCCTCTCTGGTTCTCCTGATTGTTGAATACCAACTTAGCTCCGGCACCAGTTTCATCCAAATGCGTTGTCATTATAGGCGACTGAATTCTTGCCCTGCGTTGACGAACTCTAGGTTCCAACATGGAATCATTGGCAGCTTCCTGATTGTCGTCAAGCAATACCGGAACCAACTCTTCCTCATTACGAACCCGTGGAGGACGACCACGTCTAGGCTTTTGTTCGTTATTTTCAACACTTTGACTACGATTTACATTGCTTTCCTTCAACGGAGCCATAATATCTGTTACACCAATCAGCAAATCATCATCGTCGTCATCTTCTTCCTCGAAGTCAGGATCTTCGGTATCCTGTATCCTTCTTATCAAATCTTGCTTTCTGAACGCTTCTACTCTCTTGATGCCCAATCCCTTTGCATATTCGCGCAACTCAGGCAACAACATATCGTTCAACTCTGAATAACTTTTCATTCTTAAAGTTAAATGTTATAAAAATAAAATTTCAAAACTTATGTTTTTTCCCACCAGACTCTGTGGCATTAAAATTAATTGACATATTACCAATTTTCCAAACCCTACAAGCGGTCGAACAAATATTTCTACTTTGATTTTTAATCTTCAGAAATGAATTGATAATTATCAATTGCAGTGCAAAGATACAGCTTTTCGTTGTAAAACAAGCATTTCAGCCTATTTTTTTTCCACAATGGCACAATAGGCACAAGTTCCTATTTACCAACACATTGAAACAATTATTAACACGTACAATATCTGCAAAACAAAGGCGGCTGCCACCGACAGCCCTTTGTTTACCTTACTTTTGCGCCAAGTTCCTTCTCGTAGAACATTATCAGCTTCTGCATAATCTTGTCGATTTGCTTGTCGGTCATCGTCTTTTCGGTGTCCTCAAGCTCGAAGCTCAATGCATACGAAATCTTGCCCGGCTCCAGGTTTTTGCCTTCGTAAACATCGAACAGACCAACCTCAACAATATGCTTAGGTTCGGTGCGGCGTGCAAGTTCCTCCAACTGTGCGTAGGTTACCGACTTGTCGATGAGCAACGCAAGGTCGCGGCGTACACGCGGGAACTTCGATATTGGCTGATATTCGATCTTGTGTGTCTTGGCAAACTTCAGAAGTACATCCCAGTTGATTTCGGCATAGAAAACATCCTGATCTATGTCCATCTTCTTGAGCAATGCCTTCGAAACAACTGCAATACGGGCTACTTCCTTGTCCTTCAACTTGAACGACTGGAAAGTGCTGAACTTTTCGTCCGACGAAACCTCGAACTTCAATGCCGACATGTCAATGCCAATTTTCTTGAGCACTGCCGACACTCCCGACTTCAGCATGAAGTAGTCGGTAGGATTGTCCTTCAGGTTCCAGCTCAACGGATTGCGCTTGCCGGTAATCCACATTCCGATATACTGTGTTTCGCTGTATGCGGTGATGTCGGAAATCTGCTTGTCGGCATTATAATAATAGGTACGGCCGAACTCGAAGAACTTAAGGTCTCCGTTCTTGTAGTTCAGGTTGGCCTTTATGCTGTTGAGTCCGCCATAAAGCAACGACGGACGCATAACGTTCAGTTCGCGGCTCAACGGATTGTAAATCTTCACGATGCGATTTGCATATTCGCTGTTTTCGGCAATATCGTCGGCAGAAATCATCGAAAGGCACATTATTTCGGTGTAGCCCATGCCTGTGAGCACGTCCGAAACAAGATTCATCATCTTCTGCGGTTCGGGCTTTTCGGGATAGTTGATGCTGAACGAAATATGGTTTGGAACCTCGATGTTGTTGTAGCCGTAGATTCTCATGATGTCCTCAACAACGTCGGCTTCGCCAGTTACATCCACCCTGTAGGTTGGAATTTCGAGTTTCAGGTCGCGACCCTTGTCCTCGAGAATCTTCATATCGAGCAGACCGATGATTTCACGCACGCGGGCTTCGGGAATTTCCTTGCCGATGAGCGCATTGCCACGGTCGATATTGTAATCTACTATTGCCGGTTCGATTGGATTTGGATACACATCGGTAATTTCGGAAGCGATACGACCGCACCCCATCTCCACAATCAGGCTTGCGGCACGGCGCAATGCGTAAGGCACCATGTTGATGTCAACTCCGCGCTCGAAATGGAACGACGCATCGGTCTTCAAGCCGTGGAACTTGGAAGTCTTGCGGATTGAAACAGGGCTGAAATATGCTGCCTCGATGAAAACATTCTTTGTTTCGTTCGAAATGCCCGACTTCTGACCGCCGAACACACCGCCGATGCACATTGGCTCCTCGGCATTGCAAATCATAAGGTCGTGAGCCGAAAGCTTGCGCTCAACGCCATCGAGAGTAACAAACGGTGTTCCCTCGGCAACATTCTTCACTATTATCTGCTTGCCTGTAATCTTGTCGGCATCGAATGTATGAAGCGGATTTCCAGTTTCGTACAATACGAAATTGCTGACATCCACGATATTGTTTATAGGATTCAAGCCGACTGATTTCAAGCGGTTCTTCAGCCATTCGGGCGATTCCTGCACCTTCACGTCGGTAAGGCAGATGCCCATATAGCGGCGGCAAGCCTCGGTATTTTCGATTTTTATGTCGATTTTGATTTCATTCTTGGGATTCTCCGTGATTTCGGCCTTGGGGATATTGTATTTTATACCCTTTACGGCAGCCACATCGCGGGCGGCACCAATGTGCGAAGCACCATCGATACGGTTTGGAGTGATGTCGATTTCGATAGCGGTGTCGTTTTCCACCTTGAAATATTCGGCAGCAGGCGTACCCACCTTTGCATCGGCTGGCAGAACCATGATTCCGTCGTGCGAAGTGCCGATATTCATTTCGTCCTCGGCGCAAATCATACCTTCGGATGGTTCACCGCGAAGTTTCGACTTCTTGATTTCGAACACACCGTCCTTGGCGTAAATCTTGGTGCCAATGGTTGCCACCACGACCTTCTGTCCGGCTGCCACATTCGGCGCACCGCAGACAATATGCAGAGGTTCTTCGCCACCGACATTGACGGTTGTAACGTGCAGATGGTCGGAATTCGGGTGTGCCTCGCAGGTCAAAACCTCGCCGATTACGAAGCACTTGAGTCCGCCGATAACCGACGAAACTTCTTCAGTACCATCAACTTCGAGTCCAACACTTGTCAATATTTTTGCCAATTCTTCGGGCGATTCGTCGAACGCCACATAATTCTTAAGCCAGTTGTATGAAATCTTCATCGTAAATCAATTTTGGTGCGCAAAAGTAATAAATATTTACGATTTGATGATTTGAAAATTTGAAGATTTGAGAATTTGATAATTTGAAAATTTGAAGATTCCGCCCCCTGAGCGTAGTCGAAGGGAAGGATTCAATGATTTGATGATTGTATTGGCACAATGCTTTGCGCTCGCGGGTCAATGACTCATCAGTCGCTAATCACCTCCCAGAAACCGCCTTTGTCGGGTCCTACACGACGGATGACACCGTCTTCCTGCATACGCTTGATATGCTTTGAAAGTGCACTTCGGTTGATTCCAAGCGACTCAGACATTTGGGCGGTAGTAATGTGCGGATTGCTAGAAATGAGAGCGATAATGGTATCGCGTGTTTTCTGTCCACTTTTTCTGTCCACCTTTTGTTTTTTCTGTCCACCTTTCCTGTCCACTTCATCTTGCAAAGTCACCTCGTATTGCTTTATATCGCTCTGAAGATGAGCGATGTGAAGGCGAGCCATACAATCGAGAAAAATATTTATGTCGTCGTTTTCGCGAGTATCCACTAGTGCCTGTATGTATGCCTCCTTGTCTTCTTTTAACACTTTGGTCGGCAAAACACCAAACTCAATCTGGAGCAGATTCATAAGCAGACGACTCATCCTGCCATTTCCATCTGCCCACGGATGAATGGTCACCAATTCGTAATGAGCCCAGAAACTAAGATCGTATATAGCACTCACATCCGATACGTCAATTGCCTTTCTCCGTCTGTTCAATTCTTCGCAAAAAGCTTCAAGACGAGCTGGCACTTTCTGATACGACATATACGACTTGCCGCCAAATCCTGCAGTAACATTCAGTTTGCGCAACTCCCCTTTTGCAGCAGAAAAGTCTCCACTTGCAGAATGATACTCACTACCGGTGCGAGCCATAACTTTTGATGCAAGCAGGACAAGCCATTCGACCGTAATTGGTTCATGACGCAAAATCCATTGCATCCCATATTCGTATGCTGCCTTTAAATCAAGGTTCATCATCTGCTCGACCACTGTGCGCTTGCTACTTGTAATGCCTTCGTCGAAAAGCAAAATAGCTTCAACTTCAGTTACTGTTGAGCCTTCTATAGCCGTAGAATGTGTGATAATGGAATACAAATAGAATTTGTTGTAGTCTATCTGCTCCGACATGCCCGACTCTTGATGTTGCTCAAGCAATTTTAGCAATATGTTTCTATTCTCATTAGTCATACAAATTATTTATCGCTACAGGATCGGCATTTTTATCGCACAAAAATACATAATATTTCATAAATAGAAGAACTATTCTGAAGCTCCGAATAGTTGAGCTTTTAGTTTATCTATAACAACCTCATCGGCAGGCAACCATTTTACGCTATCTAGTTGTTCTACTGAAAGCCATCGCGCAGCTTCATGTTCCAATAATGATAATTCTCCATCGACAACTTCACACCAATAACAATGCATTGTCAAATGAAATTTAGGATAATCCCACTCTACAGTTGCAACATGTTTGCCTACATTTATTTCTGTATCCAGTTCCTCTCGAATTTCCCTTTTTAATGCATCTTCAGGAGTTTCACCATTTTCAATTTTTCCGCCAGGGAATTCCCACCAATCCTTCCAATCGCCACTACCGCGTTGAGTTGCGAAAATACGATTATTATTGTCGTGGATAATTGCTGCTACAACTTCCATTTTTATAATTCATATAGTTTTCTGTGCTAAATGAGAATAGTACGACTCTAATGATTCTGAAAGAAATTTTAGATCAAACCGAAAGCATTCCTGTTTAATTGAATTAATATCATTCCCAAATTCTTGTTTTATCCATTGTTTGTCAGATTCATCAACATCTTCATTGTTAAGAAATCGAAACAAAATATCACTTCTTAAAACGTCATCGCGCGAACTATAATTAGGAAGATTCGTTGCGATAAAACTCCACAATTCAGAATACTTATTATCCATGATATAAATTGTTATATTTCTTCTAAACCTATTGACTTTAGATACATATACGTTCCATCGTAAAATTCAGGATCTCTTGTATTGTCATCATTATTTCCTTCAGGAACACAAATTATCATTCCTTGACGAGCACGGGTAAGAAGAACTCTGTATGCATTCAGCTGATATAGTTTTCGTTCTTCTTTATTAATACGATTCCATCGATTACCACCATTAAACTCATAAAATTCCCATTTTCCATCTTTATATCGTAAATCGCCATCCCAGACCAAACAAGTCCAATCTAGTTCCAATCCTTGAATATCAAATTCACTTGCAGCATCTTCTAAAAATAACGATGAACGCACATCATCAATATCGTCAAGAAACCAATGTACTGTATCTGGCTTACACCTTACATCTATGGCTAACGGTTTCAATCTATATGCTTTTGAAGAAACTAACATTCCGTATCTTTCGCTACCCCTTGCTTTGTCCCTCAACCATTGTTTTGCAGCATTAATATCCCTTGTTAATACAATAGGATAGCGATCTTTTATTTTTGCATAATTTTCTATAACTTTATTAATCTCACAATCTAGCAAATGGTGTATCATATTTGACAAACTCTCAGCTCTAAAAGAACGCATAGAAACGGCTAAATGCAAATCTTCCGAATATAATACATTAGGATTTTTAGAGAGCAACTCTTCAATCTTACCTTCTGCATATTCTTTTGCCGTTAATTGATTAGATATATATACTCGCCATTCTGGGAAGGTTTCATTCATTGCTCTAATCCATTCGCCAATGCCAGCTTCGCCAGTATTTATTTCCTGTCCACCACCTACAAGACAAACTATTACAGCCCAATCCTTTCGTTGATCCAAAGACCATATTAGGAATTCTCCTTCTGACATTGGAAAATCCTGTATTCCTTTCTTACGCTTTAACCAACTCGAAATATGCTCTTGATCCCATGAACGTTGTGCCTCATCAAAAATGGCAATATTCTCCACTTCTGCATATCCAGCTATTTTATCCTTAAGTTCTTTTTGCGGGTCAATTTCTATCTTTTTTCCAACTATTGGCGTGCGCAATTTCTGAAGCATATTATCGCGATAGCGGTGAATTATTTGTATAAATTGACCGACTTCTCTACGTGCATCTGTTATGTTATATTTTTCTCCCTGTTCATTCTTCTGACGCTTTCGGTCTCTTGCTAACGCCTCTGTCAGTACACTTACCAACGGTCCATTACCAGACAAATACACTGCCAAATCTGGTTTTTCTCCATCTTTGTATGATAATTGCTTAATAGCAACATTCAAACCTACCAAAGTTTTTCCAGCGCCAGGCACTCCTGTTACAAAACATATACTTTTACCACCCCGAGATTTTGTTTCTCTAATAACTTTCAACACATAATCTGTAGTAATATCAAGTTGCTTTCCTTCTGCCTCATGACGAGTTATCTCCTCTACACTATGCTGCGAATATAATGCACTTGCTGCCTCAATTATAGTGGGCGTAGGAGCATATCTACTTCTTACCCAATCACACATAGGCACCTCCCCATTACGATTTGCAATATCCTGAGATAAAACCAAATTCATAACATATGACAGACTTTCGGCATTTGTCATTAAAGGGTCGTAAACACCATCTTTATAATGAGAAATATTCAGTTCAGTTGAGCAATCTTTAGCTTTTGTTGCTACCAATATTGGAATGATATATCTATCAGAACTACCTTGATGGAAATTTTTCAAATCAAGAGCATAATCCATTACTTGTTCTTTGTCTTGACGAATATATTCTTCTTGCCCCGCTTTAAATTCAATGACAAAAACTCTTTCGCGAAGCAAAACAACGACATCTATTCTCTTTCCTAAACGTGGTATAGTATATTCAAATATTATCCATCCCTCTTCATTTTTGTATTGAGACAAAACACCCTTTAAAAGTGTTATCTCTTCTTTCCATGCAAACTTTTGAGTATCACCAGTATCGTACTCATCATTTCCTGCCAATATACCGAATATCTCAAGCTCGTTTTGTAAAAGGAATTCTTTTATTGAATTATGATAAAAACAGCGTTCATTCATAAATTAGAAACAGATAGTCATTATTACATGACACAAATATACCTTATTCTGTATAAAAATATGACTTTCTGTTGAACTTATTTATCAACATTTATTTTCTAATACATCTCCATCGCATACTCCACGGCCTTATTCAACAAAGAGTTGAACTCGTAGGTGCGGCGAAGGTCGGCAACAACCTTATCGACGAAATTGCTGTCGAGGATGTACGACTCGTCGATTGGCTTTTCAATGAGAAAACTTTTGAGTTTGTAGTATTCGGAAAATTCGTCGTCGGCATCGAAGCCTGCGGGAATCTTCTTGAGCGAATCGGCCCACGAGAGCGAAAAGCCCTTGGCACTGCGTATGGCCTTGTCGAAGTTCTTGCCGTTGAGCATTATCTCCTCGCGCACGCTCTTCACTATGCGAGGTTCGGGACACCAAAGCCCAGCACATATAAAATAGCTTACATTCGGCTCTATATGAACATAATAGCCCGAAAAACCACTCTTCTTGCCGTGAGGACAGACATAGGTGCCAATGTGCTGCTTGTAGGGCGTCTTGTCGTGCGAAAAGCGCAGGTCGCGATAAATGCGATAGGTACAGTCCTTAACTTGCAAGCCGGCCACCGACTTGTCGAAACTTGCAATGCCATCGATAAGACGCTGCGAAAAGTCGTTATGTACGGCAAGCATCTCCTTGTACTGCTGCTTGTGAGCATCGAACCACGGCTTGTTGTTGTTCTGCTGCAGTTCCTTGAAAAAATCCAGAACTAGTTTCATGGTCAAAAATTTTGCGAAAGATAAGGAAATTTTTCAAAATTTTTGGTTTCTATGCCTGCGGCGTTTATATGGCTAAAGCCGTTTCTTTGGGCTTCGCCCGTTTCAATGGCTTCGCCGTTTGGAGGTTTCTATGGGCTAACGCCCGTTTGAATGCCGGCGGCGTTTCATGTGCTACGCACGTTTATGAGTTTGAATGTTTCTAAGTTTATGGGTTTAAAACCAACTGAAACAATTTCAAACCATTTCAAACCATTTCAAAC
>CADARW010000072.1 GCA_902790405.1 uncultured Bacteroidia bacterium | reverse complement strand
ATGTGTTACGACAATCCTTCTGAGAGTGTCACCCCAAGGTTGCTTGAATGGCGCGACGATGGAATATTTTTCAGCAATTGCTACGCATCGGGTGACAGAAGTGTGCGCGGTATAGCCTCTATATTCAGTGGTGTACCGTCGTTGCCTGAGTATTCAATTGTGAAAACTCCCGAAAAGTCGCAGCAGTTACCTTCGCTTTTGCGCAAACTTGCCGACAATGGTTATTCCGATGTGACATTCCATTATGGCGGTGATGCAAATTTCGCAAACATGAATTCCTATTTGCGACAGAATGGAGCAGAGGTGCTGTCTCAGAACAATTTGGATATGGATTGCAGAACTTCGAGGTGGGGCTACGACGACGAGTGTATGTTTGATGAGTTCTACAGTCATTTGCAAGACGTTGACAAAGGTTCGGTATCTATTTTGTTTACACTTAACAGCCACGAGCCTTACGATGTGCCAATAGCCCCATATGGCACCGACGATGAACTTGCGCTCAGCATGAACGCTTATTATTACACTGATTCGTGCCTCAATGATTTCCTGGTCCGTATGCATAAATCTACTATGTGGGACAATTCGTTAATTATTCTGGTTTCCGATCACGGAAAATTGTTTAAGTCGCAAAACTGGCAACGACTCGACAAGAGCCATATCGTAATGCAGTGGCTTGGAGGTGTGATAAACGAATCTTTTGTTTGCGATGTCCCATGCGACCAAGCGGATATTTCGGCAACACTTCTTTCTTCTCTCGGCATTGGTTGCGATGAATTTCAGTTTAGTGAAGATATTTTTGGAAAGTGTTGTCCTACGGCTTTTTCGTCGTGCGGTAGAGGCTATTCTTTCGTTGCTGGTGGCGAGTCTGTTTGGTATGCCGGCGATGTTGGCAAGTTTTATCCCGACACAGTTTCCGATGATTTTAAATGGCGGACAAAAGCCTATTGTCAAAAAGTTGCAGAATATTACAATGGATTAAAGTAAGTTGTTTTTGTGCTTGCTACAACGCAAAAACATGATTACTTTTGTGAAAAATTTCGCAGATGCTCAATTTTATAACATGGGATGTAAGCCCTGAAATATTCACAATAGGAGGATTTTCTCTTCGCTATTATAGCGCATTTTTCGCTATTGGGTTTATTCTGGCCTATTTTATAATTAAGCATTATTACAAAAAGGAAAGCATTCCGCAAAAGGAACTTGACCGTTTGACAATTTTTGTAGTGCTTGGCGGAATTATCGGAGCACGTTTAGGTCATTGCATATTTTACGAACCATCATATTTCCTTACATCTAAGCATTGGATGGAAATGATTCTTCCGTTTTCATTCAGTCCGTTCAAGTTTACTGGTTATCAAGGATTGGCAAGTCATGGCGGTGCAATAGGAGTTCTTGTGGCAGTATTCATATTCAAGTTCAAGTCGAAGCAGGATGGTTTTCTTTCAATAACTGACAAGTTGGTGATTCCTATAGGTTTTGTCGGTGCGCTGATTCGTTTTGGCAACCTGATGAACTCCGAAATTTACGGTTATCCTACCGACTTGCCGTGGGGATTCTTGTTTGTCCGCAACGGCGATACTCTTCCGTGTCATCCTACACAGATTTACGAGGCATTGTGTTATATTATTGTCTCGGTTGTGCTGATTTTGCTTTATCGGAGGAAGAATTTCGCCGAAAAACATGGCTTTATGCTAGGAATGTTTCTTATAATGGTATTTACGGCTCGATTCTTTATTGAGTTTCTGAAGCAGAATCAAGAGTCGTTTGAAGAGGGTATGTCGCTTAACATGGGACAGATATTGAGCATTCCTGCTATTGTGTGCGGAATAATGTTGGTGATTTATGCATTTAGAACGAAAAAAACAGCAAAGCAATGAAATACAATTTTGACGAAGTTTTCCCGCGTAAGGGAAGTGCTAGTGTGAAACATGACCTAATGAAGCCGTTTTTCGGGACAGATGACTTGTTGCCGATGTGGGTTGCCGATATGGACTTCAAGGCCCCTGAATGTGTTCTTGATGCTATAAGACGGCGTTGTGACCAAGGATTTTTAGGTTATACGTTTGGCGATAGTTCGTATTTTGGCGCGGTAATAGATTGGTTTTCTAGACATTATTCTATATATGCTGATAAAAAGGAATTGCATTACATTCCAGGAATTGTAGTCGGAATTGCTTTTTGCATTCAGGCGTTTACCAAGCCTGGCGATAAGATTCTTATAAATACCCCTGTGTATCCTCCGTTTGTGAACCTGCCAGTAAATAATGGCCGCGAGTTGGTTACCAACAAGTTGATTTTGAAGAACGGTCGGTTCGAAATCGATTTCGACGATTTGGAACGTAAGGCTGCTGGCTGTAAGATGATGCTTTTGTCGAATCCTCACAATCCAGGTGGAACGGTTTGGTCAAAGGCTGATTTGCAGCGTATTGCCGAAATTTGCAAGCGCAATGGTGTACTTGTCATTTCCGACGAGATACATGCCGACCTTACTTTGCCCAAATACAGACATACTTCATTTTCAATAGTTTCTGCCGAGGCCAAGTCTAACTGCATAACTTTTATTGCACCAAGTAAGACTTTCAACATTGCAGGCTTGTCGAGTTCTGTCGCCTATATTCCTGAAAAGTCTATACGCGATACTTATTTCGAATACCTTGAAGCATCAGAGTTTGCCAACGGCAACATTTTCGCATACATAGGTGCGGAGGCAGCATTCCGTTATGGCGAGGATTGGCTTGCACAACTAAAGGAGTATCTTGTCGAAAACATAGCCTTTGCCGATAATTTCTTTAAGAGAAATTTGCCAGAAGTGAAAGCTGTTTTGCCAGAGGCTTCGTATTTGCTGTGGCTTGACTTCAATGGTTTGCGCTTGTCGCACAACGAATTGCAGGATAGGTTAATAAACAAGGCAAAAGTTGCATTGAACGACGGTCGAACCTTTGGCGGTGACGATTATGCAGGATTCTTCCGCATGAACATCGGTTGCCCAAGGTCGATACTTAATGAGGCTTTGGAAAGGATTGCAAAGGCGTTCAAGGATTAGTTTATTTCCCCAGCCGCTAATTTTTTCAGTTTTACCTTGTCCTCGTTGGTGAGACGGATGAGGATTCCAACTGCCTTTTCTGTGTCGTTGAGGAGATTCCCAACGTATATCTCTGTAATTTCTTCTTTTTCAGTAAGATGCTGGTCTGAAGTGCCAGTTTTTAAAGCAACGCTGCAAGTCGGAGTCAATGTGTGAACTATTGAGGTGCGCAGTTGGTAATATAGGAAACTTTTCTTGTTAGCTTTCGAGTATTTTATTGGAAATAGCTTGTAAATCGCTGTGTTGAAACGATTTGCCGATTGTTCGCGCGAACGCATTGGCTTTGCATCGAAGTAGCTGCCCATAATTTCAATAAGTTGCGACATTACAAGTGTCGCAACGGCGGTATGCCCTTCTGCGACAAGACTTTTCGCTTGGTTAAGTATTCCGTTCAGAAAATCAATATGTTCATCCTTGGTTGTTATCTGCATGGTTAGAATTTCAGTCTGAATTGCAGTTTTACTTCTGTTCTGTTGGGACCTTGGATTTCATCGAGTCCTGAGCCAAGTATGGTCTTGTCGGCATAATATGAGTTGGCAATTCTGAACCACAGGTCGATGTTGTCGGTTACGTCGTATTTTACGACAAGTGCCAAACGTGTGCCGCGACCGTAGAACATTGGAACTGTAAATGCGTAAAGCACATCCTGCTCGTATGCGTAAATGCGTGAATTATAGTCTTGTGTGTCGAATAATGCGATTCGTGCTGTGAATGTGAGCGGAAGTTTTGCCGGCTTGTATTGGATGTCTTCGCAGACGAGGAAGCCCCAGCTTGTGCTGTCGGGACGATGGTAGCGTGATACTTCTATGCGGCTTTTCAGTTTCCATTCGTCATTGGGCGTAATGTTGAGCTGATACCTGTATTTAGATGTGTTATAGTTGATTAGCTCCTTAATATTGGTGTCGTCGGTCGAATTTTTCTGCTTGGTTTCGTATTTTGCACGAAGTATCATTTCGATGTTGCGTTTGGGTGTGTAGGTGGCTTCGGCAGTCCATTCGTGTCCTGTCGATGGTGCGTTTACTCCGTATTTCAACCACGGGAATTTCCAACTGTCGAAATATATGTTCAGACGCAGATGTTTTACAGGAAGTATCTCTGCTCCAATGTACAAGCCCGATTCGTTGTAGGTCTTGTTGCCTTCCGAGAATCCCTGTGCGTACATATTTTGGTATTTGGGGCTGTAGTAGCGGTAAAGTGCCGACATCTTGAATTCGGGCACAAAGTCGATTGTTGCGCCGTCAACCGTAGCGATGCCACCATTGGGGCTCATTGATGTTTCGCCGAAGATGTTGATTTTGTGGAGATTGAGAAGGTAATCAACGCCAAGGTTGAAATTGGATTTGCCGTTGAAGTTGAAATGTTCGTAGGCTTTATCGTTGGTGTTCAATGGGTTGGAGTAGGAGTAGTAAACGCCAGTGGCGCCGATTTTCAGTTTGTTTCCTTGCCAAGTTACATTTCCGCCTGTTACAAACTCCTTGATGGTGTGTCGTTTGGCTATTTCGTTCGGCGTGCGATGATAGCCAGTCTCAAGGAAACTTGTCACAAGGTCTTCTTCTTCGGTTAGCGTGTCGGCTTCGGCGATTCCTGCATCAAGCGACTTGTACGATACGAATTCTGTGATTGTGAAGTCCTTGAGTTTTATTGTTGCCGCTTCACCGCGCATAAATGCCGACTCGTTTGCTGACGAGTACTTGTCAACTAGGCGGGGCTTTTTTATTACTCCTTCAACACCAGAGCCTTTGCCGAAGCTCATGCCAGTCCACATTGTAAGTCCCTGACCAAACTGCGCAACATAATCGCCGACTATGACTTTTTTCAAGATGCCGATGTCGCCAAGCATAAAATGCGCCGAATAGAAGTCGAAACCGTATTTTTGTGCGCCACGGAAAAATTGTTCGCCCTCATCCTTTTCTGCGGTAAAACCGTAGGAAATATTTTTCTTGTACGAATAGTTGTATTTTAGGTAATACTTGTCTGGTGAACCCAAATATCTTGATTTGTCGGGTTTTATTGCAAGAATGCTGTCGGAGATGTTGTAGCCGGCCTTTTTTTGCAGAACCCGTTGGTAACGACCAAGAACCGTGTGGTGTCCGTAGGTAAATATTTTTTTCCAATTGGTTTTCACCTTTGGCTTTTCTGTGCCAATTGTGACGAACGGGTAGAGGTACTTCATTGTAAGTTCGTCGAGACCTTCGACGAATGCCAATTCGTATATTGTCTTGAAGCCGTTGTATTTCGTTCTGTATCTGATTATTGAATAGATTTGATATTCGTTTAAGAACAAAATTTCGCGAAATTCTTCAGCGGTTGCTGTGTTAAGGTCGAGAGGATTTTCTGCAAGGATTTCGAGGTTGTTGAAGAGCGTTGTGTAGTCGAGTTCGTCGTCGGTATTTTCGGCGATTTCTTCGACAATGTCCTGTAATGCGATGGAATTTTCGACCTGAGCCGAAAGGTTTGCCGTGCAGAAAATGAATGCGACAGCCGCAAAATATTTCAGCAAGGACTTAGAACTCATATTGCACCGATATTTTTGGACTTAGTCCAAGAATCTGATGGTAAGCGAATGCGAGGTCGATTGTAGCGCCTGCAATTTTGTATCCAAGTCCGAATGAATATTCGATCGGCAGCATCGAAATGCCAGCTCGGAATGAGAAATGCTTGCGGAGTGTGTATTCAATTCCACCTTTGAAAATAGGGGTGTAGCCGTTTATCGACTTGCCAGTTTCGACAGCAAGCAACAATGCGTCGCTGAATAGGTAGGAGAGGCCTAACTTCATGGTAACAGGCATTTTCATGTCCCTGTTCTCAAAAAATGAGACATTTACAGGGTTGAAAACATACACGCCGATTGCGAAGTTTTTCACTGGCTGCGAATAAAGTCCAAGTTCGAAGGTCATACCATTTGCATTGCCGTAGTATTCGGCTTGCGAAAGATGTAGGTAGTTGATGTTCAAACCCATATACAGGTTAGTGAACAATTGCTGCGAATATCCGATGGTGGCGCGGCTGTATTGGTAGTATTTGTACCCGTAGTGGCATACTCCGAGCGAAATATTTCCCGATTTGTGTACTGGCATCTGGAATGCGAGTGCACCGTAGCCGGTTTGTTTCAGCAGGAAGCGGTTTTCGTAGTATAAACCAGCACTGATTTTGTTCAGTCGGCAGGTTGCTGCAGGGTTATTGAATACAGACCAAGTGTCGCGTATTGTTGTAGATGTGTTGCCTATGCCAGCACTGCGAGCGCCTGCGTTGTTGGTCTCGATTTGCGCCGATGCGAAAACTGAGATAGCTATAGCAAGCAATGTCAATATGGCAACCTTGAATTTCATTATATTACGCGGTATTCGAACTTGTATTCTTCGAGTTCCTTGTTTGCCTTGACGATTTTCTGCTTCAGGTTTTCCTTGAATTCGACAAGTTTCTGAGCAATCTCTGCATCACCTGTTGCGAGCATCTGAGCGGCGAGAATTGCTGCATTCTGTGCGCCGTTTACAGCTACTGTTGCAACGGGAATTCCTGGAGGCATCTGGACAATTGCAAGAAGTGCGTCCATTCCGTCGAAACTGGCGTTAATTGGAACGCCGATGACAGGAATAGGAGTTACGGCGGCAATTACTCCGCAAAGGTGAGCAGCCATTCCTGCGCCTGCAATTATGACCTTGATTCCGCGTGGTGCGGCTTCGCGTGCGAACTTTTCAACTTCGTCGGGGGTGCGGTGAGCCGACAATGCGTTTATCTCAAACGGAATCTTGAATTCGTTGAGTTGGTTGGCGGCCTTTTCCATAACTTTCCAGTCGGATGCCGATCCCATGATGATGCTAACTATCGGTTTCATAATCAAATAAATTTACATTAACAAAAAGAGCCTACCCCCAACAAATTGGTCGGAAGCAGGCATTTTTAAGAAATGTGTCTCTTTGGTCGCAATTATTCGGCAGTGGCTTCTGCTTCTGCATTAGCTGCGTTTTCTGAAGCTGCATCTTCTGCTTCTGCTTCCTGAGTCTGTTCTGTTTTAGGAACGTCCTTTTTCTCGTGAGGAATAGTGAAGCTAGCTGCAAGGCAGAAAACTGCGAGGCTTATAGCCAAAGTCCAAGTTGCTTTTTCCAGAAAATCGGTGGTCTTCTTAACGCCCATTACCTGATTGCCCTGGCTGAAATTGGATGCCAGACCGCCGCCTTTGCTGTTCTGTATTAACACTACTAATATCAGCAATACTGCGCATATTAGAATCATTACAGAGAAAAAACTATACATAACTTTTTATTTATTTATTAAACGTTTAACATATTCAATTTGGGTCGCAAAGTAAATACTTTTTTCGGGATATTTCAAATATAATTTTTCATAAGTTGTCAACGCCTTTTCTAGGTGGCCCTGTTTGATGTATATCTTTGCAAGTTTTTCGCTGAAAAGTTCCTCGTCTTCTATCAGTGATTCTGTTGATAAAGTGTTGTCGCTGTGGTAGTTCTTTATAGGTACTATCTTGGCTTCCGATACTAGGAACTGGTCGATAAGTTCCATCTTTTTACGTTTGCTAGATGCGTTTGCAGGCTTTTCTTCTGGAGCTTTTTCTGCAGTTTTCGATGTTTCTACGATTGGTTCAACGACATTTTCTTCTTTCGATGCGACATCTTTTTCTGCATTTACATCAAAATTCTCGAATTTAATGTTCGCACTGTTGCCAGTGAATGTTATGTTGGCGTTTATGCCAATATCGTGTAGCTGTTTTTCAAGAAGTGCCTTTATTTGTTCAGGAGAAATCCCTTGTGATGCTTCTTCTGTTTGAGATGCAATGTCTTGCGTCTCTTCAATTGCGTTAGCGGTTTCTTCGAGGCTTTCTTCTGGTTTAACTACAAAATCTACCGAATTAGTGTTTGCTACTTCTTGACTTTCAGTATTTTGTGTCTGTTTCAGAATGATATTGTCTTCTATTGACTGAACTGTAAATTCTTCCTGTGGGAAGTTTGTTTCGTTTTCTTGCGATTCTTCTTGTGCTTCAATGGATTGTTCCTGTTCTATGGTGTTGTAGTCTTCTACCGACTGAACCGCAAAATCTTCATGCAGAGCAGGCTTTTCTTCTTCCAGAATCTCCTGTTGAGTTTCAATGCTTTGATTTTGAACGGTATTTTCTTCTTGCTCTGTTTTTTGTGCTTCGGCTGCTGCAGCTGCCGCTTTGGCTCTGCGCATTTCCGCTGCTTGAAGCAATATTCTGTCAGCTAAACTTAATGTTTCTGGGTTTACGATTTCAGGTTCCTCTGGTACTAATTCTTTAGGTTCTGTGTGCGAAGTTTCAATATTTGAAAGTTCGGTGATTTGAGGATCAGAAGATTCGTTTATTTCCGTATCTTGGATTTCTTGCTGAGGCGCAATGAATTGCGTCTGTACGGGAATGCAATTTTCCTCTTGTGATTCGGATTGAGCCACAAGGTTTTGTGGCTCAACGGTATCTGTATTTGTATCGTTGGATTGTGGCTGTTCGGGTTCTTGTGGAGACGCAATGAATTGCGTCTGTACGGGTGCGATTGTAGGAATATATGTCCCTTTCAGGAGGTCGTGTAGATGTTTGCGGTCGGATACGAACGCGCAGGCTGTTTTCAGCTTGCTTTCGTAACGGATGTCCTTTATGGTGTGTAAATTTTTAATATACAATACCCATGCCGACTGAAAATATGGGAATTCATCGAGCATTGCTTTTATTTCGGGCAATGTGTCGTTGTTTAGAAGCGAAAGGTCGCTGATGTATTTTGCAAATGTTTCCTTGTTCATATTACCAGTTAGCTACGGATTTATTAAAAATATCATCTACCAGTTCGTCGCATATTTGTTGCATGAGTTCGCCTTCTACAGCAGAAAGGTTCTGCGAGCTTTCGAAGTCGGCGTATCTTGAGAATGATGATTCGAAGCTTTTCGACGGCTCGATATTGTTTGTAAATTTCACCTTTACGCTTATTGTAAGTCGGGTAAGCGCCGAGGTTTCGTTGCCTTGATATGCCTGTGCCGTCACGTTGTAATTGGTGATTTCTCCTTCGAAATACAAGTCGCCGTTGTCGTTGACAAGATGCAGGCTTGTGGCTGACAGGAACTTGTCCTTGAGCGTCTCTGTGAACACATTACTAAGCGTAGGTTGTACAAGGCTTGCATGGTTAGGGAAAAGTTCGACGGTGAAAGTCTTGGTGTCGGGGCTTATGTCGGCTCCGGTGAACGAGTATCCGCCCTTGCATGACGCAAATGCTATGCACGATGCGATTATTAATATAATATGTATTCTTCTAATTTTCAACTTTATTTCGCTATTCCGTATTCTTTTATTTTTCTATATAGAGTTCTTTCCGAAATACCAAGTTCTTCGGCTGCAAGTTTCCTTTTGTTATTGTTTTTTGCCAATGCCTTTAGAATCAGGTCTTTTTCTTGGTCTGCAAGAGATAGCACTTCTTCGACAATTTCATCGCCAGACGTTTGACCTTGCGGGTGATATTGCATTTGATCGCTGTACACTGGTGTAACTTGTGTGTTTATTTTCAGTGTGTTCGAAAGGTCGGTAATTATTTGGTTGTCGTTGTTGTTGAGCGAGTACCTGATGTTTGGGTTCTGGTCGATTATGTCGTTGAGAAGGATTTTCATTTCGTCCATTTCCTTTTTCAGGTCGAGTCGGCGGATATTGTGCGTTCTTTCTCGATTATCGAAATCTGGTCGGCTACATGCTTCAGTTCGCGGACATTAC
This sequence comes from uncultured Bacteroidia bacterium, assembly GCA_902790405.1. Taxonomy (GTDB): domain Bacteria; phylum Bacteroidota; class Bacteroidia; order Bacteroidales; family ML635J-15; genus Bact-19. The sequence goes on along the minus strand of CADARW010000072.1, from coordinate 15,660 downwards.
CTGGCCATCTGTAGTTTTCGAGTAGAGCGGTTGCCTCTGGAGTGAGCGATATTGCTGGCATATTGTACTTGTCGGCAAAGTCGCGCGAAAATTTTCTGAACAGCAGGTGTATGTCTTCCTTGCGTTCGCGCAGTGGGGGTATAATAATAGGTACGGTGTTGAGACGGTAGAAAAGGTCTTCGCGGAACTTGCCGTCGTTGATGCGCTCTTGCAGGTTCACGTTTGTGGCAGCAATGATTCTTACATCGGTCTTTTCCACTTTCGATGAGCCGACCTTCATGAATTCTCCCGATTCGAGAACTCTGAGCAGTCGTGCCTGTGTAGGCATTGGCAGCTCGGCAACTTCGTCGAGGAATATTGTGCCGCCATTGGCTTCTTCGAAATAACCCTTGCGTTCGGTTATTGCGTTGGTAAAAGCGCCTTTTACGTGACCAAAAAGTTCGGAATCGATTGTGCCTTCGGGGATTGCGCCGCAGTTGACGGCTATGTATGTCTTGCCGGCACGGCGACTGTTGCGATGTATTATCTGCGGAATTTTTTCCTTGCCAGCACCGCTTTCTCCAAGTACAAGTACCGATAAGTCGGTCACTGCAACCTGAACCGCAACGTTTATTGCACGGTTTAGTCCCGCCGAATTGCCTATTATTCCGCTGCTAGTCTTTATTTTCTGAATGTCTTCTAAACTCAGTTCCATTTCGTTACGAAAATAAGTTTACAAAGGTAAGACATTTTTCTGAAATTTTGTCATGTTTTTTTTTATTCATGTCAGTCTTTGTGACAATCCATTAAAAATGATTACATTTGCACCTTGTATGAACAAGTTTCTTGAATATTTGTCAGATTTCTGGTTTTTGCTGTTCCCCAAGAACTGTGAAGCCTGTGGTCGTGCTTTATCGCGAGGCGAGGAGGTGCTGTGTTTCGACTGCCTGTACGAACTCCCGCGGACTCATTACTGCAAGGAACTTGACAATCCAATATTGCAGTTGTTCGATGGTCGTATAAGGGTTGAGAAGGCGACTGCTTTGTTTTCGTTCCAGAAAGGTAGCAAGTTCAGGAAATTGCTTCATTCGTTAAAATATCGTCATAAACCCGAAATCGGAGTGCTGCTTGGCAAGGAACTTGGCGCCGAAATGCTTTCGTCGGGAAATTTTTCCGACATCGACTATATAATTCCAGTGCCCTTGCATCCTAACCGAGAAAAGAAACGTGGCTACAATCAGAGCGAACGTATTGCATCGGGCATTTCGGCTGTAACAAAAATACCAGTACTGATAGGTGTGCTTGTAAGGAATACCGATACTAAGACGCAGACCAAGATGAACAAGGATGAGCGATGGCAGAATGTGTCGGGAAAGTTTGTGCTGACGGATAGCGAAGTGCTGAAGGATAAGCATGTGCTTCTTGTCGACGATGTGTTGACTACTGGAGCAACCACAGAATCGTGCGGAACAACATTGCTGTCGGTGGATGGGTTGCGGCTGAGTATTGCTGTGCTGGCAAGGGCATAAAAAACGGCTTGCAAAATGCAAGCCGTCCGTATTATGAAAAACTTTTTAATCTCTTCTAAGGTACGACAATAGTCTCAGTATTTCGATGTATAGCCATACCAATGTTACCATAAGTCCGAATCCTGCGTACCATTCCATGTATTTTGGCGCACCCGAATTGGCTCCATTCTCGATTGTGCTGAAGTCGAGGATAAGGTTGAGCGCAGCAACTGCAACTATGACTACGCTGATTACGATTCCGATTAGCGGATTCGCGAAAAGAAATTCGCTGAATGCTGGCGTGAATAACCCAACTATGAAACTTACAAGGTAGAAAATGCCTATTGCGGCAGTTGCGATGAATACGCCCTTCATAAATTTCCCCGAAGCCTTGAGTATGCCTGTTTTGTACATGAAAAGCATCAGTCCGAAAACAAGCAATGTGAGCGCTACTGCCTGGAATACTATTCCGCTGTATGCAGCTTCGAACATCGATGATATAGAACCTAGTACAACGCCTTCGAATGCTGCGTAGATTGGTGCTGTTATGGGGGCGGCTTTCTTGGCGAAGCTTGTCACAAGACCTAAAATAAATCCGCCTATTGTTCCACCTATTAATAATATAGGAGTTGCAATCTGTCCCGACCATGTCATTTTCCAGGAAATTATTCCAGTAACCAGCAATATTGCGAAAAGTATTATGGTCTTGTTTATTGCTCCTTTCAATGTCATTACATTATCGTCGGTTGTGATGTTTGTGCCAAAGGCAGTGCCGGCGCCCATATTATGGTTGCTTGCTTCGCTTGTGAAGGCGTTTTTGCCCAAAGTGGGGTTCGATGTCCTTGTGATGTTCATTCTTATATGTTTTTTTATTTTAACGCAAAGGTAATAACTTTATCTGATGCGAAAATTGTGCATTGTGAATTTTAAGATTTTTTTGTGTTGAAATAAATATTTGATTAAAATTTTTCCGACTGATAAAAAAGTTATCTTTGCGGAATTATTTTTCAAAAGTATAACTAATTAAAAAACATAAGAAATGGCAATAGTAAAACCTTTCAGAGGCCTACGTCCTCCAAAGAATTTGGTAGAGAAGGTATCGTGCCTTCCATACGATGTTATGAACTCGGAAGAAGCCGCTCAGATGGCTGAAGGCAAGAAGGAATCTCTTCTTCACGTTACACGCGCAGAAATCGACCTTCCAAAGGGTACAGATCTTCACAGCGAAATAGTTTACAACAAGGCTGTCGAGAATTTTGCAAAGATGCAGAAGGAAGGATGGCTCGTGGAAGACGAAAAGCCAAAATTCTACATCTACGCCCAGACAATGGACGGTCGTACACAGTATGGTATCGTTGGTTGCGCTTCGTCGGAAGACTACTTCAACGGCGTTATCAAGAAGCACGAGCTTACCCGTATCGAAAAGGAAGAAGACCGTATGGTTCTCACCCGTTACGTCAACGCTAACCTCGAACCAGTATTCTTCTCATACAAGGCTGTCCCCGAAATCGACGCTATCGTTGAAAATATTGTAAAGAACCAGCCTGCTGAATACGATTTCGTAGCAGAAGACGGCTTCGGTCATCATTTCTGGGTTATCAACGACGACGCTACCAACAAGCGCATCGAAGAACTCTTTGCAACCAAGGTTCCTTATACCTACGTTGCCGACGGTCATCACCGTACAGCAGCTGCTAGCCGCATTGGTAAGGAATATGCAAGCAAGAATCCTAACCACACTGGCAAGGAAGAATACAACTTCTTCATGGCAGTTCACTTCCCGGACAACCAGCTCAAGATTATTGACTACAACCGCGTAGTAAAGGACTTGAACGGATTGAGCAAGGAAGATTTCTTGAACAAGGTAGTTGAGAATTTCGTGGTTCAGGATATGGGTACCGAAATCTACAAGCCGGCTTCGTTGCACGAATTCAGCATGTACCTTGACGGTCACTGGTACAAGATGAACGCAAAGCAGGGCACTTACGACAACACTCCACTTGGTGTTTTGGACGTAAACATCCTCTCGAAGCACGTTCTCAACGACATCCTTGGTATTGCAGATCTCCGCACCAGCAACCGCATCGACTTTGTAGGCGGTATCCGCGGACTTGGCGAATTGAAGCGTCGTGTTGACTCTGGCGAAATGGTTGTTGCATTTGCTTTGTATCCAGTTTCGATGCAGCAGCTCATCAACATCGCCGACTCTGGCAACATCATGCCTCCGAAGACCACTTGGTTCGAACCGAAACTTCGTTCAGGCTTGGCAATCCACAAGATTTAATTGTTATTACTTGAATATGAAAGAGGAAATTCCGATGGAGTTTCCTCTTTTTTTGAGCTCTGTTACAAAAAAAGGTCGTCCCAAACGGAACGACCTTTTTATTTTGATTTGAAAAATCTTAGCAGAACGAAAGTATCGACTTCTTGATTCTTTCGATAGCATCGCGCAATTCTTCTTCGCTGATTACCAGAGGAGGAGCGAAGCGGATGATGTGCTGGTGTGTCGGCTTTGCAAGAACACCGTTTTCAGCCATCTTCAAGCAAACATCCCATGCTTCCTTGCCGTTCATAGGCTTAATGATAACTGCGTTCAACAAACCTTTACCACGAACCTTTTCAATCATCGGAGATTTAATCTTCATGATTTCTTCGCGGAAAATCTTGCCGAGGTATTCAGCTCTTTCAGTCAACTTTTCTTCCTTGATAACTTCCAAAGCAGCGATACTTACGCGGGTTGCCAATGGGTTGCCACCGAATGTTGAACCGTGTTCACCTGGCTTTATTGTCAACATGATTTCATCGTCTGCCAATGCTGCCGAAATCGGGAATACGCCACCGCCGAGAGCCTTACCGAGGATAAGGATGTCGGGACGAACGCCTTCGTGGTCGCAAGCAAGCATCTTACCTGTACGAGCGATACCGCACTGTACTTCGTCTGCCATGAACAATACGTTGTACTTCTTGCAGATATCGTAGCATTTCTTGAGGTAGCCTTCGTCTGGAACATAAACGCCAGCTTCGCCCTGGATAGGTTCAAGAAGGAAACCAGCAACCTTGTCACCCTTTTCTGCGAGTACCTTTTCCAATGAATCGGGGTCGTTAGACATGGTGATGATAGTGATTGTACGTCCGTGGAAGTTGCCTTCGCAGCATACGATCAAAGTTTCATCGTTTGGAATACCCTTAACAACAGTACCCCAGCGGCGAGCGAGCTTAAGAGCTGTTTCGTCAGCTTCTGCACCTGAGTTCATCGGGAGAACCTTGTCGTATCCGAAGTATTTGGTTACGTATTCTTCCCATTCGCCAAGGCAGTCGTTGTAGAATGCTCTTGAACTCAATGTGAGCTTCTGGGCCTGGTCGGTGAGAGCCTTAACGATTTTCGGGTGGCAGTGACCCTGGTTAATATTCCTTTCCTTCAACGTCCCAAACCTTTGCGCCTTTAGCCTTTGCAAAAACTACTGGTAGCGGATGATAGTTGTGTGCTCCGTACTTTGCTTCCAGTTCGATGTAATCTTTTGAAGTCTTCATTTTACTAATTTGTTTTTAATTTTGGTTATGTTAATAAGTTATTTTGCTTCCAATAGGTGTTTTGTGTCGTCCTCGACAATGTGCTTGTACCAGTCGTTGCCATATTTTGGCTGCTTAACTTCCGGTGAGTAGTACTTGTAACCTTCGGGAACTTCGCGTTCGGTCTTGATGTTGCCGTCAACATACTTTACGAACAGGCTTGCAAAGAGGTTCTGCCATGTTTGCATTGTGTTTTCCGAAGCCTTAGCTGAATATTCGGTAAGTTTCTTTGCTACGTTCTGCGGATTGTTGGCTGCTTCTTCGCGAAGGTCGCCTTCAATCTTTGCGGTCTCGTCCTTGAAGCTTCTGTGCAAGTCTCTTCTGACGGTCTCGATTTCAGGATAGATGTCGCAGTAGCGTGTGTAAGCGAAGTTTGATACGAGGTTGAAAATCCAGAAAGCTGCATCCGGTTTGAATTTCATCATCGAGCCGTTGCCTTCGCGGTAAGCGTAAGGGATTTCGGTGATTGATGCATACATAGGAACATAAACTGTTGTTGCGCAGTCGTCAACGCCAAACCAGTTGATTGCGCCAAGTACATCGGGCAAATTGCCACGAAGCTGAGCTACAAACGAGAAACCGGTCTGCTGTGTTCCAGTTGCTCTTTCGTGGATGTAGTTCTTTCCGTTGTATTCCCAAGTCATTGGTCTCCAGCGATAAGGGCAGTTGAAAGGACCTGCGCCCATTCCCTTGCTCATATCGAGTTCGGTACCTTCGAGGTGGTTGCCCATATTGTGCATAACGGTTTCGAGAGTTACAGGCTTAGCGGGTTTTACCCACAGAGGCATTCTGTTAGTTGCATAGCCGTTGGCATCGTATTCAATCTTGGTGCCCTTTGCGTATTCCCAGTACTGGTCCATACCTTCGGCAACATCGTTGAAGAAAGCCCATACGCGGATTTCGCAGAAGCGAGCGCCGCTGAAATCAACTGGTGCGTAGGTGTCGGAGAAGCTGAAATCGGCATCGTTGCCCTTGAAGTAACCCTTTTCGCGAGCGAAAGTGATAACATCGTCGGAGTAAACGCAAGTGATGTTCTTGTCGGTGAGGAGCTTGTCGATGTTCTTGAAAGTAACGACATCCTTGCTCTTCTTTGTTGCCTGCGGGAAAGTGGTGATTCTTGCCTGGTTGGCGTGAGCCGAAACATATCCGTCGGGAATCATTCTTGCAACCCAAACTGCGCCTTTCTGACCTTTGCCCTTGCCGATAACTTCGAGAATCCAAGCCTCGTCCTTGTCAACGATTGAGAACGATTCGCCTTCGCTGACATATCCGTACTTGCTCATAAGTTCGGTCATAACCTTTATGGCTTCGCGGGCGTTCTTAGCGCGCTGCAAAGCAAGGTAAATGAGGCTTCCGTAGTCGATGACACCATCGCCTTCCCAGAGTTCTTCGCGGCCACCGTAAGTGGTTTCACCGATTGCAAGCTGGTGTTCGTTAACGTTTCCAACTACATTATAGGTATGGAGAACCTGTGGAATGTCGCCAAGGTATTGTCCTGTATCCCAGTTGTATATCTTCATCATTGTGCCTGGCTGATAGTCGGCAGCAGGACGGTAGTAGAGTTCACCGTAGAGAACGTGGCTGTCGGCGGCATAGCTGAGGAAAGCCGAACCGTCGTTCGATGCGCCCTTGGTAACAATGAAGTTTGTGCAAGCGAAACTTGCACTTGCGCTGAACATAAGCGCGATAGTCAATAATGCGAATAATTTTCTCATCTCTATGTTTTTTAGTTTGACTGCAAATTTAATATTTATTCCAATACCAAAAGAAAATAATTGAAAGATTTGAAAGATTTGAAAATTTGAAAGATTTGGTGATTCCTGTGTTTGAATATTGTTGAGTCGTGGCGTGCCGCGACCGTATATTCTGTTGCGGTGTTGCGTGCAATGTCCTAAAATTGCTGAGACGCAAAATTTTGCGGCTGTACGATATTTTGTTTTAATTTTGCCAAAAAATTACAAATATGCTTTTCGACAAAGAAAAATATAGCTCTCCTCATGCGATTGCGCTGCTTGTGATAGTGGTGTTGGGCGCGGTGTTGCGTTTGGTCGGGTTCTTCGATTGCCCGTTTACCCACGACGAGTTAAGTGCCATTGGACGTTTGCAATTTGACAGTTTCATGGATTTGATTCGTGGTGGAATAATGATTGATGGACATCCTGCCGGTGTACAAACATTTTTGTGGTTCTGGTCGAAGATTTTCGGAACATCGGAGATTGCAATTCGTCTGCCATTCGTGCTGATGGGGATAGCTTGCATTTCGCTGATGTATTTTGTAACAAAGATTTGGTTCAATCGCACGGCTGGTATTTTTGCAGCTTCTATAATTGCTGTTAGCCAATATACCATTTACTATTCGATTCTTGCTAGACCATACATTTTCGGACTGTTCTTTGTGCTGCTCGCTTTGTTGTATTGGTCCAAGATGGTGTACAACAAGGACTATTCGTGGAAAAACGTGATTCTCTTTGGCGTTTTTGCCTCGTGCTGTGCCTACACCCACCAGTTTTCGATGATGGTTGCGTTCATAATTGGTATTGCAGGCTTGTTTTTCCAGTCGCGCAAGTCGATTGTTAGGTATCTGCTTGCAGCCTTGATTGCCGTAGTGCTTTATATTCCGCATATTCCAATAACAATTTACCAGCTTACCGAACTCAAAGGGGTAGGTGGGTGGCTTGGTGCTCCAACATTTGATTTTGTAACCCAGTATTTCCGCTATCTCACTCATTTCTCGTATATTGTGCTGATTTTGGCGGTGCTGTGCATAATAATTTCTGGCGAATATACACGTGAACATTTTTCTGCCATTTATAAGAAAATTATAACGGCAGTCCTGCTTTTTGTGATTCCTTTTGCTGCAGGATATTGGTATTCGGTGCTTGTTGATCCTGTGTTGCAGCAGTCGTGCCTGATATTTTCGTTCCCGTTCCTAGTGCTGACAGCGTGCTCGCTTGTAGGTGAAAACTTCAATCCGTTGAGGATAGTTTCCTTGTCGGTGTATTGCATAGCAATGGTTTTGAGCCTTATTTTCGTACGCGAACATTACACGGTTATCGATAAGTCGATTTTCGAGCCGGCAGTTAAGACTCTTATTGATTGTGACGAGAAATATGGCAAGGAGAATGTTTGCGGTTTACTGAATTTGAACGACAAACATATTGAATATTACGAAAATAAGTTTGGAAAGAAAGTAGAAAATAAGTATTCTGGTTACGACCCGTCGGCATTGTGCAAGCAACTTGAAAGCGAAAAGGCAGAATATTTGGTTGCTGCCAATCTCGACGACTTTGACATGTATGCAGTAAGGCGGTATTATCCATACGTGCTGGATTATTCGGAATATATTGGCTCCGAATTGTTTGTTATGTCGAGGACAGAACATCCCGAGTACAAGATGTGCGAGCCAATATTCTACCGCACCTACGATCTGACAGGCTACAATGTTGATAACGAATGGATGACTTTGCTCGATACGCCGTTTGTGGCTCTTTCAAGTTCTCGTTTTGTGAGAATGGATGTCGAAATGACTTATATGCAAAAGGATACTGCCGATGATTTTCTCATAGCCTTGCAAGCGTTTGATGTTAACGGTGAGTCGTACGATTGGCGAGAGGCTCGGGTGAAGAAATTCTCGGTTCCTATGAACGATAGTGTACGAAGTATTTTGATACCATTGAGGTATGAGCTGATTTTCAAGGATTCACGCAATCTCTCAGGCTATTCTATTAAATCTTTCCTATGGAATATCGACCATGTGAAATCGGTACGACCCCTGAGCGCAAGGATTAGGCTCACGCCCGACAACAAGTATATCTATTCGTATGCTGAGGAGTTGGAGTAGGAGGTTTTAATGTCTGACAGGCTAACAGGCTTGCTGGCTAACGGTCAGAATATGACTGGCCTTCTGCAAGACTGCATGACATTTAAATTCTGTTTATTTCCTTCATTATCTGGAATCCGATATTGCAATTCAGGCAGCGCTTGTGGTCGCAGTAGTTCTTTTTTAGGTTTAGCATTGCCTGCGAATCGAGAGCGTTTTTGCATTCCATTTTGCATATTCCGGCAAAGGCACGAGTCTCCCTGTTGTTTTCGGCCTTTATTGTGCGCATCATGTCGATGATTTTTTCGGTGTCGAAGTTGGGATTTGTGGTCTTGCCGTAGATGTACGAGAACGGAATCACAGTGTTAATCAATATAGTATCGATTGCTTGCTGTCCAAGTCCAGTTGCTTTGCTTTTTGTCGATGTTTCGCCGAGAGTGAAGTGGGTTTCCCAATATTCGGAGGTTTTTATGTTGTCGAAAAACTTTGGATTGAACTTGCCATTTAGTATGTCGTCGATGAGGGTTTGGAAATATTGCATTGTGGCAGCGAATTGCGCGAGGCGAGTTTCGGGGAAATTTGTCGGGTGCATTTTGGAGCGTTTCCACATCGATTCGGCAATTGGTGACAATTGGTATTTTGCTTTCTGGAAAGAGTATTCGTCGGTAAGTTTTCTTGTGTATTCGTCGTTTGGTTGACCGTTTAGCATTCCTGCCTGACCGAAAATTATTGCTTCGAGTGTAAACGGATTGTCGGCATTGTGGAGCATCACATTCAGTGGTGTTTGCATTGCAAGTTGTTCGAATGGCATTGCATTTGTGCCGAATCCGAAGTTGCGGGCGAGAACTATGTACAGCGTTTCGTTCCAGTTGCCATTAGTGTGCTGTAGTATTTCGCCGATATGCTCCGACTTTTGCTCAAGCCTTTCTATGGCCATCTTCTCCATCCACATGGTTATGTGAAAATCATCGACAAGGTCGATATAGTCGGCGCAGGCGATTGGCTTTTCGTTGAGTTTGAAATCGGAGTAGCGGTTGAAAATGGTCTGCGGAAACGAAATTTCCCATGTTGGCAAAGTGCGCCCATTTTGCAGGGTTATGTCGCAGTCGTGATTATATACGATGTGTAGGATTACATTGTCGTAGGCGTGGTCGCCATCGTGGTGATGCTTGTGCCAGTCGGAGGCATTGACGTGGATTTCTACATTGCCGACATGCGTGATGTTGCGAATACGAATTTTGGCATTGAAGAAGTCGGGACCGGAATCGTGGTTGTGAAGTCCTGTGTCCAGAATTTCAAATGGAGTATTGTCGGTAAGCAGCTCGGTACCTTTGAGCCAAAGTCGGTTCTTGTATATGAAATGTAGAAAGTCCTCGTGCATGGCAATGTTGTTTTTTGCAAATATAATTGACAATGGATAATTGGCAATGTATAATTAATAATCTGTAGCGGCGCAATGCATTGCGCCGCTACAAATAAATGATAAATTTTCAAAACCTTGAAAACAAAAAAATCCTCGCATTGAAACCGACACGAGGATTTTTTGTTTTATATCGCAGATGTTATTCTACAATTACCTTCTTTGTTATGGTCTTGTCCTGCATCTTTATGCTGAAGAAGTACATACCTCTTTCCATTCCTTCGAGCGATATAGTTTCGTTTGCCGAAGTTGCATTTACCGACTTTACGACCTGTCCAAGGACGTTTACTATGTCGATATGGGCATTGTCGTCGGGCAGGCTAACAGTAACGATATCCTTTGCAGGGTTGGGGTAGATGTTTACATTATTGTCGAAGTTTTCGCTTTCGGCCGATAGTATTCCGCTGATGTTTATGTCGTCGATGAAGAATGCAAAAACATCATTTGATACGCATATAATTGCAATGTATAGCGTCTGTCCTGCGTAACTCGACAGGTCGTAGGTAAACTGAGTCCACTCAACGGGAGCAGAGATGCTTGACGTTGTAGAGCCGGCGATGTATGTGTAATTTTGATCGTCGGTCGAAACTGCAACGCGGAATTGTTCGAGTCCGTATGTGTTGTTTGCCGAACGTGCCCAGAACGAGAAGGTTGTGTTGTTTGAAATTGCTACGGCAGGAGTGATGAACCAGTCGTTGTTTGCTCCGTTTGAACCTGCCGTCATACAGCATCCGAATTTTGTTCCGCCATGTGCTGTGAATCCGTTTGCCGTGCCATTCTGGAATGCTATGTAAGAACCAGTATAACCGGAGTTTGTGAAACTTACATTGGTTATTCCGTATGTTGGGAAACCATCACCATCATAAGTCGAACATGGTGAGAAATTGTCAACAACCCAAGCTGTGCAAGATTCGAAGTCGTAGGTGAAAGATGTTGATGGAGTTGGCGGAGTTACTCCTGCAGGGTCGTAGTAGTCACATGTAGTTGCTCCTGTATTATTCGGGTCGAGCCAAGGCTTCAACTTGTAGGCATTGGTGCTGCCGTTGGCCGAATTTTCCCAGTGGAACGAAAATTTTCCGTAAAGGTCGTATCTTGCATATGATGATGCAGAACAAGAAGAAGCGCCGCCGCTCAATGTGCCGAATACTCTACCATCGGAGTTGAATATAGGAGATCCTGATGAACCGCCTTCGGTAACACCTGTTTTGCTGCCGCTGTTTACCCAGTTGATTTTCCAGTGAGCATTTGAGGCACAGGTCATGTCGCCGCCGCCATAGGAGGCTGTGGTTGGGGTGGAAGAGAAGAATGATATCTTTTTTATGTCGCCAGATGGATGGTGTATTCCTGCGCCTCCGCCCGATTTAGCTGATGTGCTTCTGTCCCAGCCGTTATATATTGCGTTTATTTCAATTGCATTTTGTGTCGTAAAATTCTTGAGTTTTAACAGGTAGAAGTCAGAACCTCCATTGTTGGAACCTTCTGCTACTTTTGTACAGCCAGTGAAGTCTCTATAGTTTATTGCCGATTCTGACGATGGATTTGTGCATCCCGATGCCTCGTAGTTGAAACGAAATTTCCACTGGTTAAAACTGAATGTTGATGCTGATGGACCGCAATGGTTTGCCGTGAGGAAGTATGGTGTTCCATCGTTGCTCGTGTTATTTATAAGTGTACCAGTACAATATCCGGCACTACTTCCATCAACGACATATATTCTAGCTACACCTCGCTGCTGTATTCTCCAGTCGGCACCTACCGAGCAGTTGACATTTACTTCGCAACTTTGCGATGAGCCGAAGCCTGTCGCACGTGTACCACTTTCAAATCCGCCTTCGTCACGATATACATAGCCAAATTCTCCTATATTAATAATAGGTGCAGTTTTGTTGTACGAAACGATGCCGTCATTAGATTTGCTCATTGGGGCGTCATATTCTATTGTAATGTCTTCTCCAATAATATTACCGATCATATATGCTTCTCCATCGGGATTGTCGCTGTGGTAGTATGGCCCGTCAACAATTTTTCTGTCGCTTGTGTAAAAATATACCGATGCGCCTGATGGAATGTCAAACTTGTCGAAATATAAAGCTGCGGCTTTTGCTCCTTCGCTAGAGAATCGAAGTCTCCAAATAAGTTGTCCATTGTCGAGAGTTTCCCATGTTCCAGAATTTTTTACGGTTGTGTTTACTGGAATAAGAGTGGCAATCTTATAGAATGTACCGTTTTTCTCGGTTTCTGCAATCTCTTCAGCAATAAACTCTGCTGATGGTGGATTTACGTAAATGTGATCAATCTCCTCGCTCGTTGCTTTGTGAGTGAAGCTGGGAGGAAGAGGTATAGTCTTAGTGTTGCTTTGTGCAAATCCAAGCAATACTACAAGAACCAATGCAATGGTAGAAATAGTTTTTTTCATTTTCGTTTACGTTTTTAGTTTGCAAAATAACTTTAATTAACTTAATGTACCAAGAAAAATCGTGCCAAATTTTGTTGTAGTTTGCAAAATAAAATGTTAATGAGCAATATAAAATATTGATTATCAATAATTTGGCCTGTTTGTTAATAAAAATATGCAAAAAGATTGGAAAAAATTTGTTGCTTTGTCAAAAAAGTGCGACTTTTGCAGTCCGAAATTTAAAAGAGAAATAATATAAAAGAGTTATGGCACGAGTTTGTCAAATTACAGGAAAAACGGCTATGGTGGGAAACAATGTATCTCACTCAAGACGCAGAACAAAGAGGATATTTGATATCAACATGAAGTCCAAGAGAATCTTCGACGAAGAATCGGGACAGTGGGTTGAAATGAGACTTACCACTTCGGCAATGAGAACCATTGCAAAGAAGGGACTCAAGGCTGCGCTTAAGGATGCCGAAAAGAAAGGTTTTGTTAAATAATTTTAGTCGGGAGGATTAAAAATGGCAAAGAAAAGTAAAGGAAATCGCGTACAGGTGATACTCGAATGTACCGAACATAAGGAATCTGGTTTACCAGGTACTTCAAGGTATATAACTACAAAGAATAGAAAAAATACTCCTGACAGACTGGAGATGAAGAAGTACAACCCGATTTTGAAGAAGGTTACAGTTCACAGAGAAATTAAATAGTTTAGGTTATGGCAAAGAAAGTAGTTGCAACCCTTAAGAAGGAAGGCGGACAGGTCTTCGTTAAGTGCATCAAGATGGTTAAGAATCCTGAAACCGGCGCTTATCAGTTTAAGTCGGCTATCTTGGACAAGGACTTGTCAAAGGATTTTTTTAAGAAATAGTTGTTTTATCAATTAAAATTATAGCACCTGCCGTATAATTTTTGACAGGTGCTTTTTGTTGTTTTATTTAAATCGTCTCGTTATGGCATTCTTCGGTTTGTTCGGAAAAGAGAAAAAAGAAAAATTGGACAGCGGATTGGAAAAAACTCGCACTGGCTTGTTCTCTAAAATAGGTCGCTTGATTTTTAGTAAATCGAAAGTTGACGAAGAAGTGCTTGACGAACTCGAGGAAATCCTTATTACCTCGGATGTGGGCGTGGAAACAACAGTAAAAATCATCGAAAAAATCCAGGAGCGCGTAAAAACCGAAAAATACGTCGGTACCGATGAACTGAACGAACTTTTACGTTCGACTATTGCCTCTTTGATGGAGGATGGTCCCGACATGAAGAACCCCGATTTCACCACTCCAGACGGTTCTCCGTATGTAATTATGGTTGTCGGTGTGAATGGTGTAGGAAAGACTACTACCATCGGCAAGCTGGCTAACAATTTCAAGAAGGCTGGCAAGACTGTTTACATCGGTGCCGCCGATACTTTCCGCGCTGCTGCAATCGACCAGCTTCAGGTGTGGGCAGATAGGGTAGGAGTGCACATGATTCGTCAGGATATGGGTTCCGACCCGGCATCGGTGGCTTACGATACTTTGGCCTCGGCAAAGAAGTCGGGTGCCGATGTGGTGCTTATCGATACCGCTGGCCGTCTGCACAACAAGATTAACCTAATGAACGAATTGTCGAAAATTAAGCGCGTAATGCAGAAGCTTGTCCCCGAAGCACCGCACGAAATTCTGCTTGTACTCGACGGTTCTACCGGACAAAACGCATACGAGCAGGCAAAGCAGTTCATGAAGGCAACCGAAATAAGCTCGATGGCTGTTACAAAGTTGGACGGAACGGCAAAGGGTGGCGTTGTAATCGGCATCTCCGACCAGTTTAAGATCCCAATCAAATATATAGGTGTAGGCGAAGGCATCGACGACCTCCAGTTGTTCGACAAGCGCGAATTCGTCGATTCGTTGTTCAAGAAATAAATCGGAAATGAGGGAAATCATACTTGCATTATGTTTGTCGCTCTTGTTTTCGGCAGGGTGGTCGCAAGTTTGGATTCCCGTAACTCCTTCCGATGTTGTTTCGTGCCGAAACTATTCGCAAAAAATCAAGGAAAATTCATTCCACTCATCGGTAACATGGAAGGTTACTGTAAAGGACAATGTTATATCAAGAACCAAGACTTTGTTCTCCGAGACATATTACAACAAAAGCGGGCAGCCGTCAAAAATTGTCTATTTCGGTGAAAATAACCGCATTAAAACATATACCATCGTAAAATATAATTCGCGTAATTTGCCATTCGAGGAGGTGAATTTTACATCCGATTCGGTTATGTTGGGCGGAACTTTGTACGAGTACAACGACGATAACATGCTCATAAGCCAGATTTCGTATGTCGGTAATTCTGTTACAAACAATTACCGTATCGAGCATAAGGCCGATAGCATAGTGGTTTCCGAAGTCGATTCGTTGGGCAAGGTTATAAGCTGCGGTTCTATTTCGAGCGCATGGCGGCGCGGGCATCGGAGCAGCTGCGCCGGATGACCGACGGGCATTATTCGCTGAAAATGGCCGTTGAGTCTAACCGCGCAAAGAATGTCGGGCTGGATCTCTGCATCGCGGATCACTGGAACGACACCGAGCGCGATGTGAAATCGCTCTCCGGCGGTGAATCGTTCCTCGCGGCGCTCTCGCTGGCGCTGGGACTTTCGGAGGAGGTGCAGGCGACCTCCGGCGGCATCCGGATCGACTCGATGTTCATTGATGAGGGCTTCGGCTCGCTCGATGAGACCTCGCTGGATCTGGTCATGACCGCGCTGGATGAGCTTGCACATGACGGCGGCAGTCTCATCGGCATCATCAGCCATGTCGAGGAGCTGAAAGCCCGCATCGACCGCAAAATCCTCATTACCAAAACGCATAACGGCTCGTCCGCCGAGGTCGAATGCTGAGAAACAAGCGCGGGCAGTGAACGCTGATTTTTCGCGCTGCTGTCCGCAGCGATACAGAATATAAGAGCAGTATGAGCGATCATGCTGCT
>CADARW010000071.1 GCA_902790405.1 uncultured Bacteroidia bacterium | reverse complement strand
GTACACCTTGACAAATGCAGAGCAGTCTGGTGCTGACATGTCGGAAAAAATGGTTGAAGCCGAGAAGTCGGAGTATGCACTTCTGCAGACCATAATACCCAATGTTGATGCCGAGACGAAGTCAGTCCTTATGTCGATTTACAACGGGCTTGATGAAAAATACGGCGACTTGGCTTCGACAGCACCAAACAATCAGCAGAGTGGAGCCGATGGAAAGGATAATGAAAATATCACCTCTTCGTCGCAGTCGCTCCAGCATTCCGTAACTTTACAGACTGACCTAACGAAGCGCATCTCCACCAACAACGACGACATAACCACCATTGCCACCAACATGGCAACTGCAGACCGCGGCGAGAAGAAGCGTCTTGAGACCTTCCTCGGCGAAGTCACAGCTGAACGCAACGACAATGTCCGTACGCTTGGCGAGGAGAAACAGCGCTTCTATGCGGAACTTGACAAGTCAAAGCACGACGATATTGCAAAAACCAGTGCATCAGCCGACTATAGTACACCTTGACAAATGCAGAGCAGTCTGGTGCTGACATGTCGGAAAAAATGGTTGAAGCCGAGAAGTCGGAGTATGCACTTCTGCAGACCATAATACCGAATGTGGATGCCGAGACGAAGTCTGTTTTGATGCCTATTTACAATAGTCTTGATGCGAAATATAGCAATGAGGTAAGCCTGCGTAATGACGTAGCAGAGGCCAAGGATGTTGATATTACTAAGGAGAAATCGCAAGAATTACTGGAGTCGGTTTCTCGTCAAGCCAGCATAGCGACTCGTATTGCCACAAGTACTAGCGAAATAAATACTTTAGAAGGAATTATCGGAAATGCCAGCAATGCCGACAAGAAGCGTTTGGAAACTCAACTTGGTGAAGTTAAGACCGAGCGAGACGGAAATGTCCGCACTTTGAGTGAGGAGAAAGAGAGATTTTATGCAGAAATCGACAAAGTCTCGCATTATGAAATCTCACAAACAGATGTTTCTGCAGAATACACCAGCCGCTATGCTGATTATCGTCAGTCGTTGCAAAGTCTAAGGGCTTCGGAGCTTTCAGGTGATAATGTGGCACAAAAACTTGTAAAAGCAGAGCTGTCGGAGTATGCTTTGTTGCAGACAATAATACCAAATGTGGATGCAGAAACCAAGTCAATATTGCAACCAATATACAATAGTCTTGAAGCAAAATATGGTTCAAAAATGTCTCCTGATAATATGACACCTATTGCAAACGAGTCATATTCAAGGTCTATGGATCTTCAGGAGCAGATGGTTCGTAATATAGAAATTTCCACAAAGGAAATTGAGCGTCTTGAGCAGCGTAAGGATGGAGCAAAGAAGTCGGAGCAACGCCGTATCGCTGATGATATTGCTCGCGAAGAAAGTCAGAAACTTGATGACATACAGAAACTTGCTGTTGAAAAATCTAAGTTCTATTCGGAACTGAATTCCTCGTTGGAAACTATTCTGCCAACCTTGTCAGATTCGGCTCGTCAGGAGTACAAGTTAGCCTACGATTCGTATAGCCAATAACTCGACCTTGAAGAGATACAAGGTGGTTGTTGATTATGTTATCGTGGAAAATACAGTAAGTAATGCTTCTACAAATAGCAATGTGGCAGAAAAGCGCGATAGTGTTTCCTTGAATATTCCAGATTCTAACTCGACAATACTCGCATCGGTTGATTCGGCAGTTGTTGTACCAAAGAAGAAATCAATGTCAGGTTTCTCGTCCGATTCGTACGGAATTTTCGAGAAGCCCGAGATTAACATGGGATTGTACTATCGTATTCAGATAGTTGCCGCAAATGTAAAGTATAGGATGCCGTATTTCAATGGCTTGTCGCTGATATTTACCGAGCAGATTCCTAATACGAATATTATCCGTTATATGACGGGCGAATATTACAGGTATGTTTCTGCTCGAGAGGATTTGCCTAAGGTAAGGGGACTCGGTTTCAGCGACGCGTTCATTGTTGCTTATTACAATGGCAAGCGAATTTCGATAGGCGAAGCCCGTAGGCTCGAAGCTTTGCAGAATGCCGAGGAAAACGAAGAAATTCCTATTGTAATACGTCACGAAGCTCCAGCAGATTATGTTGAGCCAGAATCGATTATTGCAAGTTCGCAGACAAAGTCTGAGACTATTGCAAATGCCGAAAATGGAACATCTGTTGCAAATAATTATGCAAGTGGGCAGAATGTCACAGAAGGAAATTCTGCTGTTTCTTCCGAAAATGTGGCAATAAACGGTCAGATTGTTTCGTCGGGAAATGTTGTTGATTCTCAAGCAGAAATAGCAGTAGATTCTCACGAAATTCCATCGAAGGGAGTTTATTACGCAGTGCAGATAGGTGTTTACAAGGACAGGAGAGGTCCATGGCAGTTGAGAGGGGTTTATCCGATAAGCTATGAGACTATGCCCAACGGTTTAATTCGTCACACTTCGGGACGTTTTGCCAATTACGAGACAGCTAAGGTTGCGTTGCAGAATATACGAAGCAAAGGAATTACGGATGCCTTTGTAGTAGCATATATCGATGGTCGGAAGGTAAGTTTCAACGAAGGTATAGAATACCAGAAGTCCATGTCGAGCAGGTTAATTGCCGAGAACAATACAGAAAATACTTCATCGCAGACTCAGAGTGTAAGTCCGCGTGAAGAAAATCTGTCGAATGTTGAATATGCTCCTTTGAACCTTAGCAAGGGCACCGAGGAGAACAACAAGGAAGGCATTTCGTATTACGTACAGATAGGAGCGTTCTCTAAGTCACCCGACCCAGAAATTCTATCGGTATTCTCGAAGGTTGCTGGCGACAAGATTCATGTTAAGTTCCCGCGCGAAGGCCTGCAGGTTTATCGTATTGGTGTTTTCAGTTCGTACGAGGAAGCTCAGAATACATTGGCGGAGGCTCGTTCGTTTGGTATTGTCGATGCCTTTATTGTGGCGTTCAAGGGTGAGGAGCAGATTTCGAGTTCCGAGGCTATTCGTTTGCAGAATGCGGTAAGGCAGATTGAAGGCAATTCTGGTGAAACCATAAATAGTAATGCGGTTCAGAAGTCTTCGACGCAAAATGTCCAGCCGATATCTACTGCCGAACCCAAACCAGTTGTGCCAGCCGAAACATTGCAGCAAGCAGAAGGCGGAGTAGAGTATTTTGTACAACTTGGAGCTTTTGTACATACTCCCGATACACGTAGCATGGCAACGTTCAGGTCAATCGCATCGTCGAGAGGTTCTAGCCTTACTACTGTACAGAACGGACGTTTCACGAACTATAGGGTAGGTGCCTTCAAGACTTTTGCAGATGTTAAGGCTACATTAGACGCTGCGCATTCGATGGGAGTCACCGATGCGTTTGTAGTTGCGTTCTATAATGGTGAGCGTATTCCTGTTGCTGAGGCTAAGGAAAAGGAAGTTAAATAATTGGTTCTATATCCTTTTCATCCAAATAAACATTCCGTGGCTTATTGTTCCTTCGTAAGTTGAAGTACTTTTCACTTCCTCGCACATTTCAATATTGTGATTAGGGAAGCATTTGTGCAGGAGTTCGCGAATGTCCATGCCGAAAACGGAATGCGTGTAGAGGTTCATTATTATGAATGACTTGCGTTTTGCAATCTGGTTTACATTGATGAGCAAGTTTTCAATCATTTCATTGAAAATCCACTTTTCGTTCTTCGCTCCGCTACCAATGGCTGGTGGGTCGAGGATTATGCCGTCGTAGGTGTTGCCACGCTTTATTTCGCGTTCTACAAACTTCTGCGCATCTTCGGTTATGAGGCGAATGTTGCTTCTGCCTGAGTATTCGGCGTTGCGACGAGTCCATTCAACCATCTTGCGAATGGAATCGATATGAGTTGCCTTGTCGAAGAAGTTTGATGCAAATACAGTTGATAATCCAGTGTAACCGAATAGGTTAAGAAAACTTTCGTGTCCGAAGTTGGCACTTTCGCGTTCGATGAACTGCCAGTTTATGATTTGTTCGGGGAAAATGCCAATGTGCTTTGATGTGGTTTGCGAAAGTTCTGCGGTAAGCCTTATTCCCGATGGTGAATTATACGTCATCTGCCATGTGTTTGGGATTTGTTTGAAAATATCCCACCTCCCCGAATTTTTTGATGTCTCAACAAATTCGGCATTAGCCATTTCCTGCCATTCTGCATTGGGCAGATGAGGTTTGTCTGTTGCTGTTATTTCGGGACGTATGAGTGTAATTTCACCAAAACGCTCAAGTTTGCGACCGTTGCCGCAGTCGATGAGTTCGTATTCGTTCCAGAGGTCGTGGATGCAGATTTCCATCACTCGCAACTTGCAAATTGTGTGTCAACAATCCTATACAGTTTGTCGCCACGGCGGACAACATCGTTTGTCTTTATCGAGAACAGCGAACCTTGTACAACCTTTGGCACTGGTTTCAAATCTTCGCGGATTTCGTCTACTGTCTGTTGCAAAGCACCAGTGGTTGTGCCTGTTATCAAGATTTCGTCTCCTACATTCAGTTCTTCGGCGGTTTCTAGTTTGATTTCTGCAACATTGATTTTCGAGAAGAAATTGAGCACTTTGCCTAGATAAACTTTTGTTTTTGTTGCGCGAGAACCATACACTTCCGACCATTCGCCTAGCCGTTGTCCCATATAGTAGCCATCCCAGAATCCACGGTTGAAGACTGTTTCGAGGCGTTTTTTCCATCCGTCAATCTTTTCGCGGTTGTATGTTCCGTCAAAACAAGAATTTAGTGCTTGGTCGTAGCATTCGACAACCGTCTTTACGTATTCGCACGAGCGGGCACGACCTTCGATTTTCAGAACGCTTACGCCGGCATCGATGATTTTGTTTACAAAACCTATTGTACACAAGTCCTTGGGCGACATAATGTACTTGTTGTCGATTTCGAGTTCGTCGCCGCTTTCGATGTCGGTAACGCGATAAGCCCTGCGGCAGGCCTGCAGACAGGCACCGCGGTTTGCCGAATGGTTGTATTCGTGAAGACTTAGGTAGCATTTGCCTGAAACAGCCATGCACAATGCTCCGTGGCAGAAAATCTCAATCTTTACAAGTTCGCCCTTCGGTCCGCGAATGTCGCGTTGGCGAATTTGCTCGGTGATGTATTTTACTTGTTCGAGCGAAAGTTCGCGTGCAGTAACCATCACATCGCAGAATTGTGCAAAAAATGCAACCGCCTCTATGTTTGAAATGTTTAACTGCGTAGAAGCATGAACCTCAACGCCTTTGCTGCGAGCGTACTGCATAACTGCAATGTCGGAGGCAATTATGGCGGTCACGTGATTTTCTGCCGCTGCATCCACAACCTTGTGCATCTTTTCCATTTCCTCGTCATAGATAATGGTATTGACGGTGAGGTAGGTCTTTACATTGTGTTCCTCGCAAATCGAGACTATTTTGCGCAGGTCGTCGAAAGTGAAGTTGTTCGACGAGCGGGCACGCATGTTAAGTTGTTCAATGCCAAAGTATATGGAATTGCTTCCTGCCTGTATTGCAGCCATCAGCGACTCGTAAGAGCCAACTGGTGCCATCAGGTCTATGTCGGTACGTTTACGTTGCATTATTTGTCTGTAAGTTTTTTAGCGTTCTTGACCTTTTTGTCGGTAATGGCGAGTTCGAATACATCAGAAACTGTGTCAACGTAGTGGAACTGAACGCCTTCGAGGTAAATAGGCTTTATGTCGTTGATGTCCTTTTCGTTTTCGCGCGAAAGAATGATTTCGGTGATTCCAGCACGTTTGGCTGCGAGAATCTTTTCCTTGATTCCGCCGACTGGCAGAACTTTTCCGCGCAGGGTGATTTCACCAGTCATTGCAATGTGCGATTTTACTTTACGCTGGGTGAAAGCAGAAGCAATAGCTGTTGCCATTGTAATACCCGCCGACGGACCGTCCTTCGGGATTGCGCCTTCGGGAACATGAAGGTGAATATTCCACTTTTCGAATACTTCGGGCTTTATGCCAAGCTTGTCGGCGTGAGCCTTTACGTATTCCATAGCCAGTTTTGCCGATTCCTTCATCACATCGCCGAGATTGCCCGTAAGCGTCATCTTGCCATCGCCTGCCGAAAGGCTTGTTTCGATGTAGAGAATCTCTCCACCGACAGCAGTCCATGCCAATCCTGTAACCACGCCGGCAAATTCCTGTTCCTCGTACATGTCGCGGTGGAATAGGGGCTTGCCAATGAAAGTTTCAAGGTTTTCGGCAGTGATGACTTTCGGATATTCCTCGTCCATGCCGATTGACTTTGCAAGACGGCGAGCCAGTTTTGCAATCTGCTTGTCGAGCGAACGTACGCCCGATTCGCGTGTGTAGTCTTCGATAATCTTCAGAATTGCCGAATTGTCAACCTTGATTTTGTACTTTTTGATTCCATGGTTGTCAAATTCCTTTGGTATGAGGTGTCGTTTGGCAATTTCAAGCTTTTCTTCGGTGACATAGCCGCTGATTTCTATCATTTCCATCCTGTCGCGCAAGGCGGGATTTATTGTGGAAATGTTGTTGGCTGTGGCAATGAACATCACTTTCGACAAGTCGTATTCTTGGTCGATGAAATTATCGTGGAATTCGGTATTTTGTTCTGGGTCAAGTACTTCGAGCAATGCTGACGATGGGTCGCCACGATAGTCGTTGCCGACCTTGTCGATTTCGTCGAGGATGAACACTGGGTTCGACGATTTTGCCTTGTTGATGTTCTGCAAAATTCTTCCGGGCATAGCACCTATATATGTACGGCGGTGTCCGCGAATTTCCGATTCGTCGTGAAGTCCGCCAAGTGACATTCTGACATATTTTCTGCCAAGTGCATCGGCAATGCTCTTTCCGAGCGATGTCTTACCAACTCCCGGAGGGCCATACAGACAAAGAATAGGAGACTTCAAATCGCCTTTAAGTTTCAGAACTGCAAGGTGTTCGAGAATTCTATCCTTTACCTCGTCGAGACCAAAATGGTCGCGGTCGAGGACTTTTTGTGCGTGTTTTAGGTTAAAATTATCCTTGGTGTACTCGTTCCACGGCAAATCTACGAAAACGTGCATATAGTTCATCTGCACCGAAAATTCTGCCGACATTGGATTCAGTTGCTCGAGCTTTTTTATCTCAGCCTCATACACTTCTGCGATTTCTTTGCTCCATTTTTTCTTCTTTCCCTTTTCGCGGAGTTCGTCTATTTCCTTTTCGTATGGAGAGCCGCCAAGTTCCTCTTGTATGGTCTTAATCTGCTGGTTAAGAAAGTATTCGCGCTGTTGCTTGTCCATATCCTTCTTAACTTTGCCTTGGATTTCGTTTTTAAGGTCGAGGAACTGCTTTTGCTCGTTGAGGTAGCGCAAAAGTCCTATGGCGCGTTGTTTCAACTCGTTGGCTTCCAGAAGGGTTTGCTTTTCGTCGTTGGTGCAGTTGCAGTTTGTTGCAATGTAATTGACGAGGAAAGTAGGATTGTCGATGTTCTTTAGTGCAAACGACAGCTCTCCCGGAGCGTTCTGGCTCATTCTCACGATTTTAATGGCAATATCCTTGATGGATGACAAAATTGCATCCATATCGTGGTCGTTCTTTGGCTCGACAGGTTCTTTAAGGTATCGTACCCTTGCCATAAAATACGGTTCGCTGCCAGTGTATTCCAGCACTTCAAACCTTGATTTACCTTGTATTATGACAGAAATCGTATTGTCGGGCATTTCGATAACCTTGAGGATTTCGGCCACTGTTCCAATCTTGTGCATGTCAGAAAACTGCGGGTCTTCTATTTCAGCGTCAATTTGCGAAAGAGCACCGAAAATGCGCGTAGTGCGCTGTATTTCACGGATTAACTTGAACGATTTCTGTCGTCCGATGTTTATTGGGAATACTACACCAGGAAACAAAACCGAATTTCTTAAGGGAAGTATTGGCAGAAATTCGGGTAAGTCCTTGATTTCATCTGTCTTTTTTATTATGTCTGTAAAAATAGGAATAACATTTTCACCTTCTTCCATGTCAGACATCATCTTATAGTCGTCAAATAAATTCATAAACAATATGTCAAAATGGCACTTATTCTTTAATTTTTTATCAAGTCACATATATGGGCAATCTGCGTGCCAAAGATAATGAATTATACGATTCAAGAACTACAATTTAGTCTCCACCTCTTTATCTTTGATTTGAGTATTTGAAGGATTTGAAAGGTGTAGTAACGCAATTAGAATCATCGAATTGTTTCGATTTCTTGTTCTGCTGATATTTCTACAAAAGTAGGAACTGTCTTTATACCATAGAGTTTGGCGGTTATGCTTTCCCACGACTTGAAGTCGCAGAGGTTGATGGCAGGTTCGAGATGGTTGAATTTTATTGACTGAAGCCATTGTTCGCGGTTACTGTCGAGCGAAATGAGGATTATCTGTCGGTTTGTGTTTTCCGATAAGTATTTTTGTACTGCTTTCACCGATTTCTTATCCCATGAAGCCCAGAAGCATAAGGTTATTTCTTTGCCGTTGAAGTCTGCCAGTGTGCACTTGTTTCCATTTTCATCGGTCATAGAAAAGTCGGGGGCGGCAGAACCTTCGGCTATGTTCACATATTGACGATTTTGTTGTTCTTGTTGTAATTCGAATCGTTTGATTTCCGATTCTAAGTATCGTGTTTCCTCGAGGTTTGGATTGTGGGCTTTCATTTCATCGAGCACATATTTATATGTTTCGTAGTCAGCAGGAAGTTGCATAATTGGTGTGGTAGAAACATATTGGTGCAATGCGAAATATATTATCGGAGACTCGTGGTTTTTCTTTATAAAATCGGAAATAAACTGCTTGTCGCTTTGGTAGAGACTGTCGGCAATTCGGTTGTTTTTTTCGAGGCTAGCCTTGTCTATTCCAAATTGTTGGCTGACAGAGTTTCGCAATTCTTCTACTTTGCGTGTGCTTTCTATCATTCTTACGTTCAGTTGCTTCATTTCCTCGCAATCGTTAGTGCCGGAAATTGAGTAATCGGTTATGTTGTTATAATCTACAGACAATGAAATATTTTCGCCATTGATAGTGCAAATATGTATTGGAGTGGCATTGTTTATTCGAAGTCTGTAAAGCCTGCGTATGCTGTCGTTATATGAAATAGTGAATTTTCCGTTGAGACCTGCATTTGTACTCGCAACGGTGTCTATTTTTATTGGCGAAAGTTTTTCAAGTACAATTTTGCAGTTAGGGCAATTGGAAATCTGTCCTTCGATGGTAAAGGCATTTTCATTTTTGCAGGAATTGCACAACAAAACGCTTATTATCAGTGTGATAATAATTTCAAATCTTGTTGTTTTCATTGGATTACTTCAGTTTAAATTCAACTGTGACGATTCCTGTCTGGGTGCCGCTACCTGGTTTTGCCTCGTATTTCCACTGCTTTACAGCCTTGATTGCGAATGGAACACATTCGCTGCAGGTTGTTCCGCTTGCAGGTTCAGCAGTTTCTACGATTCCTTTTTCGTTGACAGTTATCTTAAGTTTGACCGTACCAGTCATATTGTCCTTGTTTTCGGGCAAAACCTTGGTAACCTTGCGGTTTCCGATGCTTCCACCGATACCACCTGGGCCAGTTCCGCTACCTCCGCCTGAACCATTTCCGCCACCCCATCCAGGGTTGCCGCTTCCCGAGCCGCTTCCGCCATTGCCAGAAGCGTTTCCGCCAGCAAGTCCACCGAAATTTACACGACCTTCGGTCCTTGAAGTTGGTGTCGGTTCTACATTTTCTTTAGTTTCACCTTTGCTATCATTACCTGATGGGAGGGGCGCAGCATCCTCGAAGGCCTGAGATTCGACGCTGGGATTTGAGTTTGAGTTTGAATTTGAGTTTTGTGTAGAGGTATTTTGATTGCTTGTAGTTGCATTAGCGGTCGATGCTCCTGCGTTGGGATTTCCGCCGCCACCTCTGGTATCAAGTAATGTTGACTCCTCTGTGGGAGTTGAAAAGTCTAATAGTATGCATTCCTCCACTAAGGGCGGATCTGGCATTTTGAGTCCGCAGAGCAACAAGAAAAGAAGTACCGCAGCAACAAATATTGCCGAACCGATAAAAGCTTCCTTATGTTGCATGAAATAGTTCATTATTCTCCGGGTTGTGTTGCCAGTATGAGTTTGTATTCGTGTTTCTTTGCGATGTTCATGATTTTAACCACTTCTTCCATCGGAACCGACTTGTCGACATGTAGCGAAACGTATGCTTCGTCGCTCTTTTCTGCCATTTCTTTTACAAGTGCAGTTTCGAGATTTTCGAAAGGCATTATGGTTGTTCCTACTGCATAGGTGTATGTGCCGTTCTGGTTATCCTTGATTGAAACCGAAGCCAGTGGGCTTGCCTGTGTCTGGTTGTTGCTCGACGGCAACAGAAGCTTCAGCGCGTTCGGAGCAATCATTGTTGATGTCACCATGAAGAAGATGAGCAAGAGGAATACGATGTCGGTCATTGATGACATGCTGAATTCCGAACTTATTTTATTTCTCGACCTTAGGCTCATGGTTATTCAGTTTTATGCAGGTTCGTTCAATACGTCCATAAATTCTGTAGTCTTGGATTCTAGGTCGTTAACCAGGTTGTTGACCTTTGCAACCAAGATGTTGTAGGCGAAGTATGCGATGATACCAACGAACAAACCACCGACAGTTGTTACAAGTGCCGTTTCGATACCACCAGCGAGGTCTTTGATTTCGAGTGCATTTCCAGCGGCAGCCATCGATGAGAACGACTGAACCATACCAGTTACAGTACCGAAGAAACCGATCATTGGCGCGCCACCGGCTATCGTAGCGAGGAGAGCTAGACCTTTTTCGAGTTTTGCAATTTCCTGCTTACCTACGTTTTCGATAGCTGTGTTGACATCGTTGAGAGGACGACCAATGCGTTGCAGACCTTTTTCGATCATTCTCGAAATCGGGCTGTTGTTGTTGCGGCAACTGTCGATTGCGTTGTCGATTCTACCTTCCTTGATGTAATTCTTGATGTTCTGCATGAATCCGTCCTGATTCTTGCCTGCCTTCTTTACTGCCAAGTACTTGTCAATAAAAATGTATATTGCAAGTACAGAAAGAACTGCGAGAACTATCATAATCCATCCGCCCTGTACAGCCAAGTCCCAGTACGACTGGCTTGCTGCAGCGCCCTTTTCTGCTACGTTTGCAACAGAATCGCTTACTGCTGGCATATTCATTACTTCATCCAATAACAACATATTCTTTTGACTTTAATTTAAATTATCGAATGCAAAAGTATCGCCTAAAAACTTACAAATCCCTTTGAAAATTGATTTTTATCAACATAAATTTGTTAAATGAACGTTTGGTCGGCTTGTTTTATTGCCTTGAACACTAACATTTTAAGTTTTTATTATCCGAATGCGTTTTTATTTGTTTGATTATTAATGATATATCTTTGGCTCGGCGTTTGTTTTATTATAAAAAAACAAATAGTTTTGCGACCATGAAAAAGTTCAGACGAGGCATATTATTTATAGTATATCTTCTTTTCTGGATAGTGGCATTCGAGTCGATGCGCATTTTCTTCGTACTATTTAATCTCGTGAACAACTTTTCGTGTTCAGCATCGGAATTCTTCGGAGCTTTATGGCATGGCTTGAGTCTCGATTTGGCTATGATGGCTTACATAGGCATTTTTTCTTTACCGTTTTTTATAATATTTGCCTTTGTAAAGTCGCAGCGGGCGTTCAAGATTTTTATGGATGTGCTTACATTGATATTGCTCGTTGTCAGTTCTTTGATAGTTGTGGGTGATGCCGAGGTGTATCGTTCGTGGCAGTTCCGTATCGATGCTTCTGTTTTGCAGTATCTCGACAATCCGAAACTTGTTTTCGCATCAACACCAGTATCAAGGATTGTGT
Source organism: uncultured Bacteroidia bacterium (assembly GCA_902790405.1). Lineage (GTDB taxonomy): Bacteria > Bacteroidota > Bacteroidia > Bacteroidales > ML635J-15 > Bact-19. Next base: position 475 of record CADARW010000071.1, on the reverse strand, counting down.
TGCTTGTTTTTGTCACTATCGTGATTGCTGTTGCATTGTTCTTCCTATATAAATTGTTTACGCGAAAGCTTTTCGATTCATTGGAAAACGAAAAGTTTTATTCGTTGTTGTTCATTCCTATTGCGGCATTGCTTGTTATTCCTGCAAGGGGCGGAGTCGGCATTGTGCCGATAAATGCTGGTGCTGTGTATTTTTGCGACAATTCGTTTGCCAACCATTCGGCTATAAATGTCTGCTGGAATTTCGGTAGTTACTTTTTTGCAAAAGAATCGGATTTCAGCAAGTTTATGTACTATGAAGAGGTCACGGAACTTCCGTCAGATACAACTACTAATCCATTTTTTGGAAAGAAAATTTTCAAAAAAAAGCCTGAGAGCATTGTCTTTGTTCTTCTTGAAAGTTTTACATGGACTGCAATGTGTTACGACAATCCTTCTGAGAGTGTCACCCCAAGGTTGCTTGAATGGCGCGACGA
>CADARW010000070.1 GCA_902790405.1 uncultured Bacteroidia bacterium | reverse complement strand
CGCATTTGCAGAACATCCGTTGCCATCTTCAACGGTTACGCTGTATGTTCCAGCTGCAGCAGAAATGGTCTGTGATGTTTCGCTGTTGCTCCATGCAAACGAGTATGGCTCTACTCCACCATTTACGTTTGCTTCTGCAATTGCTGTTCCTCCGTTGCAGCCTATAGTTCCTGCAGTTGCCTCAACTACAAGTGCTGACGGCTCCGTAATTGTTACTGTTGCATTTGCATTACATTCATTACCATCGGTAACGGTCACAATGTAACTTCCTGACATTGCAGTAATATTCTGTGATGTTTCGCCGTTGCTCCATGCGAACGTATACGGTTCTGTTCCACCAACTACAACAGCCTCTGCTGTAGTTGTACCGCCGTTGCAATTTATTGTTCCTGCGTTTATTGAAACACTAAGCATTGCAGGCTCCGTAATTGTTACTGTTGCATTTGCATTACATTCATTACCATCAGTTACGGTCACAATGTAACTTCCTGACATTGCAGTAATATTCTGTGATGTTTCGCCGTTGCTCCACGCAAAAGTATACGGTTCAGTTCCACCTGCGACAACAGCCTCGGCAGTAGTTGTTCCACCATTGCAAGCGATAGCTCCTGCATTTATTGAAACAACAAGTGCCGATGGTTCAGAAATCGTTGCTGTTGCATTTGCAACACAAGAGTTAGCATCGGTAACTGTTACGAGGTAACTTCCTGCCATTGCGGTAATGCTCTGCGATGTTTCGCTGTTGCTCCACGCAAACGCATACGGCTCTGTTCCACCAGCGACAACAGCCTCTGCAGTAGTTGTTCCACCGTTGCAACCGATAGTTCCTGCATTTATTGAAACGCTAAGTGCTACAGGTTCAACAACTACAACTGACGCATTTGCAGAACATCCGTTGCCATCTTCANCGCATTTGCAGAACATCCGTTGCCATCTTCAACGGTTACGCTGTATGTTCCAGCTGCAGCAGAAATGGTCTGTGATGTTTCGCTGTTGCTCCATGCAAATGCATACGGAGCAAGTCCGCCATTTACAACTGCCTGAGCAGTTGTTGTACCTCCATTGCAGCCTATTGATTCAGCAGAAATAGCGACTGAAAGTTCGGGAGCAATAGTAGCAACTATCTGGTCATTATAACGGCAGCCGTTATAATCGGCAGACACTGTATGAACACCTGCGGTATTTATTTCGAGAGAATTGCCGTTAAGGTCATCATTTCCGTCCCAAACTACATTCTGTGCACTGGACGGAACGCTGATTGTTGCTGTCGAACCATTGCAAATCAAGACATTTTCTTCAGCAATAAGGTCAAAGTACTGTGTTTCGATAGCCACAATCTGGTCGGTGTAATGGCAACCATTGACATCAGCCTCGACTGTATAAGTGCCAAGGTCAGAAATCACGAATGTTGTTTCGTTGAGCGACGGATTGTTGTTCCAAACAATATTCTCAGCATTTTGTGCCACGACTTCAAGAGTTACAGAGTTTCCGTAGCAGAACTGAATATTGTCGAACTGCAAGAGATTTACATTTTCGGTCTGGTTTGCAACAATCTGGTCGGTGTAAGTACAGCCGTCAATCTTTGCCGATACATTATAGGTACCACCTTCGTTGATTACAAAAGTCTGACCGTTGTTAGCTGCGTCGCCATTCCAAACTATTTCGGTTGCATTGTTTACTGCAAGTTCCAAAGTTTCGGTTGTGCCGTAGCAGAAGTTTACGGTTTCGTCAGTTATGAGGTTAACATTTTCTGTCTGGGTTGCAGTTATCTGGTCGGTAAAGGTACAGCCCTCAACCTTTGCAGAAACTGTGTATACACCAGGAGCGCTTATTTCGTATGTTGCAGTGTTGTTTGCAGGATTCTCTGACCAAACTATGTCGGTTGCGTTGTTGACTGCAAGTTCCAAGGTTTCGGTTGTACCGTAACAGAAGTTTACGGTTTCGTCAGCAATCAAGTTTACGTTTTCGCTCTGGGTAGCAACAATCTGGTCGGTGTAGGTACAACCGTCAACTTTTGCTACAACCGGATATGTTCCGCTTTGGTCGATTACAAATGTCTGACCATTGTTTGCTGCGTCGTTGTTCCAAACGATGTCGGTTGCGTTATCAACTGCGAGTTCCAATGTTTCTGTTGTGCCGTAGCAGAAGTTAACGGTTTCGTCTGCTATGAGGTTGACATTTTCGGTCTGGGTGGCAACTATCTGGTCGGTATAGGTGCACTCGCCTATCTTTGCCGAAACTGTGTAGGTTCCGCCTTCTGCGATTACATAAGTTGACTCGTTGTTTGCGGCATTATTGTTCCAAACTATTTCGCTTGCATTGTTTACTGCCAGTTCGAGAGTTTCGGTTGTGCCGTAGCAGAATGTAACAGCATCGTCTGCTATTATATTATATATAGGTGCAGCCACTACGCTGAACGACCTGGATAAATCGCAGCCGTTGTAAGTCATAGTAACAGAATAGTTACCAGGAGCTGTTACAGGAAGTGTCTGAACTGTTGAACCGTCATTCCATTGGTACGAATCGCAGTCGGGCATAGTAAGGTTGACTGTGCTGTTGGCACAAAGGATATGGTTTGCAGGCACATCGACTTCGGGCATCTGCTTGTAAGAGAGAGTGAACGAATCGTTAAATGTACAACCCTGATACTGAGCAGAAACGTTGTATATTCCAGGCAGTGTGAATGTCTTTGTAGCCTCGTTACCAGAAGCAGCACCGCTCCAAGCTATGTTCGAAAGTTCGTTGGCGTTGAGATTTACCTGATACGAACCGCCTTCGCATATCTGAACGGTTTCGTCGGCTATGAGTTCGTACTGCGGAGCAACAACTGTAACTTCATCGGTGAAAGCACAGCCATTTACGTTTGCCGAAACTGTATAAGTACCAGCGTCGGTTATAGCGAGCGAACTCTGGTTGAGTGCAGCATTGTTGTTCCAAACGATGTCGGTTGCATTAGCGACCGAAAGGGTTTCGGTTAACTGATTGCCGGGGCAAAGAGTTTCGTTTGTATTGGCAATAAGGTCTATTTCGGGCAACTGCTGTACATTGAACGAATAAGCAGCAGAACATCCGTTTGAAGTCATTGTAACAGAATAAGTACCAGGAGTAGCTACTTGTAGTGTAGCATTTGTCGAGTTATCCGACCATCTGTATGCAGCGCCAGCCGGCATAACAAGGTCGAGAGTACCGTTGGGACATATGTACTGATCGGCAGCAAGAGTAACTTCTGGCATAGGTGCTATTGTTACTACAGCATCATTAGTCTGACGAGTTGCGCGACCATCGTTAGTTACGCAGTAGTAAGTTCCTGCTTCGGTAGCATTGTAAGTTGCACCTGTTGCTCCGCTGATAGCAGCACCATCCTTGTACCACTGATATGTAAGGCCAGCAGTTAAATTTGTTTCTGCTTGAACTTCCAATGTTTTGCTACCACCAAGACATATTTCACCACCTTGTGGATGAGCCAAAATTTTCGTAGAAACCACATCAAATTCTATATCATATTGATATATTGTTCTTGGATTATTACATGTTGATGCACTTGCCTTATCTGTTCGACTATCATTATTTGGACAACATGGCTTTTGATTACTATAACTTGGCCACTTTTTCATACCCAAGGCCATATTCATAATGGCGTCACTTAAACCGCTACCGCTTGTATTTGAGCATCTGTTTATCTTCAGACGAATCTTATAATGCCCGTATTGACTGATATTAAAATTAAATGTCACAGGTCTGCCTCTTCCAGCCTCTGGATTATTCAAAAGAGATTCGCTCCAGGTAGTTGCAGGACAATAACCATCTACTATACCCAATGTCAATGCAGAAACTGTATAACTAGCATATTGAATAGATACTACGCCAGAACTTTGTGTTATTGACTGTTCATGATATTCAGCATCAGCACCAGACCCTTGTATCCTAACTCGATAACCAACAGTTCCGTAATTAGAAATTCTATTAATAAGGTTATCTCCTTCATAAATCTCATAATATACCTGGCACAAAGAATCTAGATAGCCATTAGACAAAACTCTTGCGATAAAAGAGTTATCTTCATCCGCCAAATATTCATCATCAAGATTATAATACACTATTGTAGGCTTATTACAAGCGCCAACCTCTCCTACTGGGATAAAAGCCTGCGCCATAGCACTAAATGGCAATGCTACCGCTAGCATGAGAAGACTTAAAATTAGGGTTGTAAATTTTCTCATAAGAAAAATAATTTTTATTATATTTATATTCTATTATTTCAAATGGTCATCAAAGTAACGTGTTATTGTTCGCATAAGGTGTACTCGGTCGAGTCCGCGTACGTTGTGTTCATGATTCGGATAAACAAAGTAATCGACAAGCACCTTGTTCTCGATGCACTTGTTGAGGAACTGGAGGCTGTGCTGCCATACCACTACCGGGTCGATGCATCCGTGGATAATCATGAGGCGGCCCTTTAGCTTGTCGGTCTTGTTGAGCAAACTAGCCTTTTCGTATCCTTCGGGATTTTCCTGCGGGGTGTCCATATAGCGTTCGCCGTACATTACCTCGTAGTATTTCCAGTCGATAACCGGTCCGCCAGCAACACCAACCTTAAAGATGTCGGCGCAGTCGGTCATGAGGGTGGTTGTCATGAACCCGCCGAAACTCCATCCATGAACGCCAAGCCTGTCCATATCGACATAGCCAAGCGAACGGAGGAACTCAACGCCTGTAAGCTGGTCGCGAGTTTCCACTGTGCCAAGCTGACGGTGAATGATGCTCTCGAACTCGAAGCCACGATTGGCAGATCCGCGGTTGTCGAGGGTGAACATCACATAACCCTGCTGTGCCATATACATATCCCATCCTGCAGCACCGCCGAAACGTGAATTGGTAATCATCTGTGCATGAGGTCCACCATAAACGTACACGATAGCAGGATATTTCTTGTTGGGGTCAAAATCGGGAGGCGTGATAAGACGGTAGTAAAGGTCGGTCTTGCCGTCGTCGGCCTTGAGGGTTCCGATTTTCAGTGTCGGCATATTGAATTTGGCAAGTGGATTCTCGGCAGTAAGCAAGGTCGATATCTTCTTTCCTGTAGATGTCTGGTAAAGCACATACTCGCGCGGAACGGTAGTTGATTCATACGAATCGACCATATATTCGCCGTTGCTTGAAAGTATTGCGTCATGTTTTCCGCTATTACCCGAAATCAAAGTCATGTTGCCCGAGGCAATGTTGACCTTGTATATAGTAAAGTCGATTGGAGTTTCCTTGTTTGCATTGATAATCAAATCCTGATTCTTGTTTGCAAAGCCATATATTTCCTGCACCTCGAATTCACCTTTTGTGATTTGCGAAATCTGAGTGCCATCTATATTATATAGGTATAGGTGCCAGAAACCATCCTTGCGCGACCAGTAGATAAACTTGCTTGGATCGTCGGGGAGGAAAGTGAGCGGATGCTGAGGTTCAACATAGCGGTCGTTCTGCTCCTCAAAGAGAAGCTTCTCGAACTTTCCGTTGGCAGCGTTGTAGCGTTGCATCTGCAAGTGGTTCTGTTCGCGGTTGAGGACACCAACATAAATCGACTTTTCGTCGGGGCTCCATGTTACCATAGTGAGGAACTGGTCCTTAGGTCCGTCGATGTTGAGGTAGGTTATCTTCTGGGTTTTCATGTCGAACACACCGACAGTCACCTCTTCGCTGTCCATTCCGGCCATGCAGTACTTTTCGGGAACCATCTTAGCCACGCGCTCGTTGACATCGACGATAGGATAATCGGAAACCTTGGAATTGTCCTTACGATAGAAAGCGAGGTAATTACCCTTAGGCGACCAGAATATTCCGCCGTCGATACCGAACTCGTTGCGGTGAACGGTCTGACCATAAACGATGTTGCGGTCGCTTTCGTCGCTTACCTTGACAACCTTGTCGCCAGTGCGGACAAGAAGATTGTTATCGATGGTATATGCGAAACTCGAATTTGCAGCGCAGTAGGTTGCATTTTCGACATCGTCGTCGCATTTGGCAGCCGAAGTGATTTTCTTCTTAGCAACGTCGAACATACAAACCGTGTTTCCTACGCGGATTTCCATTTCGTTTTTCGACAACCAGGTGTAACCGGGATACGACCTCGACGGAGCGATGTCGTTTTTCTTCAGCTCGGTTACAATCTCCTCGAGAGTCAACAAAGTGGAAGATTTTTTCTGGTCGAAGGAAAATTCCACAAGGTTACGACCATCCCACTTGGTACAAGTCTTTGTATCGGGACGAATCTGCAAACCATAAATCATCTCGGGATAATACTCGCGCCATACACCTACTACGGCGTCATCAATCGACAAGGTTTTCGTCTGAGCCGACGAAAACAAAGGCAATAGACCTGCTATTGCGACTAATAAAAAGACAAAACGTTTCACCTTATACATTTTTAAAGCGCGCAAAGATAAACATATTTATTATAGGTACAAAATAAATAAAAAAGATTTTTAGCCCAGAGCCGAATTGGGTCTTACAAGCTTATTTATGCAAAACGCACGAGCATCCATAGGCAAATTACCCACCAACGACAAAATATTTTTTCAACATTTTATTGTTAATTAAAATAAAACCATTACCTTTGCAGCGATTGTTTTTGAGTAAGAGTTTTGTGTATGGGTATTTGCTTGATGCCCATATATTTTTTTTTAGCACGATACGAAATGAAAGCAACTGCGTACATATTACTGGCAATCGCGATTACATTTGCAACAATCGTTGTGCAAGCACAGGAAAGCGACGACAATATGCGCATACTCATCACCAATGCCGAAGCCAGCATAATTCCGCCCAAGCACTTCGAATACGACAGCCTTACGAACAGGATAGTCCACATAGGAACGATGTCGTATATACAAGTAGCAAAAGTAGCCAACAGACCATACAACAAGATAGCCACCGCCATCACAAAGGAATACATGGCATCACAAGGCTTCGAACTCATCGACAGGCAGAACTGCAAAATGCTATCGGGAAAGGACGCTACAATTTTCAGAAGCAGATTCCTATCGAAAGACGAAAACGGCAACGACATGTATTTCATCCGCCTGATGCTATTCACTGGCAGCAAAAACACGATCTGGATTACAGCCGATTTTCCCGAGTGCATAAGCAAACAAATAGAAGAAGCCGTAAGAAACAGCATGCTGAGCACGGAAGAGAAGGAATGAACAGAATCAAGGGTTCAAGGTTTAAGGTTTAGAAACAACTTTACCAATTGATTATCAACACAATACCGTCAGAATTTACAAAAACGGAATAAATAATTAACATTTTTTTCATATTTTTTTTGCCCGTAAGGAAATTCTTATTAAATTTGCATTTGGGAGTAATATCCTTAATTTGTTAGACTATGAGTAAAGAGTTTGTAAGAAAAATTATAGTAGCTGTATCAATGATGATGCTGTTTAGCAGTGTGTTACTCGCGCAGCAGCTGCCTCTGTACAGCCAATACATGATGAACGATTTCTACATAAACCCTGCTATTGCCGGCACAAAAGACTACGCACCAATCGTTCTTGGCGTCCACAAACAATGGGTTGGAATGAAAGAAGCTCCATCAACGCAGACTGTATCGGGACACACATCACTGTACCATCGCACCATGGGTCTTGGTGGTATTTTGTTCCACGACAAATACGGTCCATCGAGCGAAATCGGCTTCATCGCTACATACTCCTACATATTCCAGATTACCAGACACGACAAGATATCGTTAGGCTTAGCAGGTCAATGCTACCAATACAAGCTTGACCAGAGAAACTTCGACCCAACATGGTACGACGACCCATCACTCACCTACCTTATCGAAAAGACAGTTATTCCAGACGCTACGTTCGGTGTGTATGCATTTGGCAAACACTATTACGCAAGCTTAACCGCAGCAAACCTCTTCCAGTCGAAGATGAAAGTAAACCAGCACATTAAAGAAAACAAGATGGTAAGACACTACTTCCTATTCGGCGGTTATCGTTTTGCATTCGAAGGCAAGAAGGGAAACAAGAATGCTCCCGACTTCGAACTGGAACCATCAATAATGATAAAGACTACCGAACTCACTCTTCCTCAGTTTGATATCAACCTAAAGTTCTTCATCAAGCAGGACTATTGGTTCGGAATTTCTGTCCGTCCGGGCGACTCGTTCATAGCCAACGTTGGTGTTAAGTACAAAATCTATTACTTTGGATATGCTTACGATGTCACATTCAGCGATTTAGCAAACTACACTTGGGGCTCACAAGAATTTATCTTCGGAGTTAACATCGGAGAAAATACACACAAACATCGTAGTTTCTTCTAAACAAGTTTTCATAATAAAGTTTTGATTTATACACTAAAAAGGGACATTCATCAGAACGTCCCTTTTTCTTTTGCAATATTTACTACTTACATGAATTTACGCTCCTAGCTGATTAATGATGTTCTGAATATAATCCAGAATCTCCTCCTGCCCCATCTTGTTTACTGCAGAACTTACAAGCATATCGGGAAGGCATTCCCATGTCTGTGATAAATGCTCTTTATAAGCGTCTACCTTAGCTTTCAAAGCATTGGGTCCTATCTTGTCGGCTTTGGTGAAAATAATCGTAAACGGAACCCTGCTGGCACCAAGCCAATTGATAAATTCCACATCGATATTTTGCGGTTCAAGCCTGCAATCGACAAGCACAAAAAGATTTACAAGATTCTGACGGTTAAGGATATAACCATCAATCATATTTTTGAAAACTGTACGCTGGGTCTTCGAGACCTTAGCATAGCCGTAGCCTGGCAAATCGACCAGATACCATGAATTGTTGATAACAAAATGATTTATTTTCTGTGTCTTACCTGGACTCGACGATGTCTTTGCCAGTTTCGAATTGGAAGTGAGCATATTTATAAGCGACGACTTACCGACGTTAGACCTCCCTATGAAAGCGAACTCTGGTTTGTCGGGCTTTGGACACCTGCGGTAGTCATCGTTCGACATCAAATATTCAGCGGTTCTTATCTGCATCAATAAAATATTTACGGTTTAAAATTTAATCAAGTTCTCGACTGCCGAAAACAACTGCTCGCCAGTAATCGGTTTTGCAACGATATTCATATCTCTGTCAACTATAAACATTGAAGGGGTGGCGTACACAGCATAGTCGAGAACAGCACGACCCTCCCAGCCCAATAAGTCGGAAGCCACCTTGAACGATATGTTATTGTCCTTCACATAGTTCTTAATTTCTGTTTCATCCTCGTCGATGCTTATTGCAATAATATCAACCCCAGCACGCTTGAACAAAGAAATAGCCTCGTTGATACGCGGGATTTCCTCCTTGCAGTTTTCACACCAGGTTGCCCAGAAAATCACCAACGTATATTTCGATTTCATCTGCGAGAGCACAACATCTTCTCCATCAATGGTTTCAATCTCAATATCGGGAGCCTTGGCCCCAACGCGAAGGTCGGTGTAACTCTTTACCCTAGTCTTGAGGTTACCCTCCGACGAACAGGAATTTCCATAAGCAGTACTCAGTTCGTAAAGGTCGTCGTAGCGTTCCATCATTTCGAAACCAGTGAGCATATAGTCGAATACGCACGAAAAGACTTCCTGATTTCCAGTCATTAAGTAATCAAGAATTTCGCGTGCTGCATTCAAATATTCGGAAGGCTCATATTTTTTTAGATACGATACTACAAAGTGATGGTAGGCATTGGAATTAATGAGGTCGGTGTCGTCCATAGGAAAATTACGGCTGAGATATGCCATTTTTCTGTCAACGGGCTCCGATATGTTCATATTTATTTCTTTGAAATATGACAGATAGCGGCTTGCAAAAGTTCCGTTTTTCATTTTGATTGCCTTACTGAGACAGGTACTATTTATCGACTTTTCCTTTTCGAGTTCCTTTTCTGCGGCAGAAAGAAATTTTCCTTCTGGATAAATCTTTACCAGTTCCCTCAACACGCCTATTTTATAGTCAGAAAGTTCGGCGGGTGCAACATACGCATATAACTGCTGATTTTCGACAGATTCCAAGACCTTCATCGATGACTTCATGTTACGGATATTTGTTTCGAGGCGTATGTCTTCACCATTATATATCACATCGAAATAATCCTTATTGTCGGCATGTATGCGATACAAGCCTACTTCCTTGCCAGCAAAGTTGAACATAAAATCGCCATTGGCATTGGTTGTCAATGTAGAAACAACCTTGCTGTCGTCGCCGAACTGCTCGCATACATACAGACGTCCGAACGAATAGCCAGTCACCTTGCCGTTAAGTACGCCCTGAGACATAAGGCAATGAGCCAACATAATAAAGATCAACGAGATGAAGAGATTTTTTTTCATAAAAAAAAGAAAAAAGGAGACCATATTTATATAGTCTCCTTATTATTGATAGTACTAATTACTTTGCACAGGTTTCGCAATAAACCTTCTTTGCCTTTGTATTTACGAATGTCTGCTGCGAAAGCTTATCGGACTGGAACAAATCGCAGAAGAACTTAGGATCCATCTGTTTCAGACGTTCCAAAGCCTTTACAAAGTTGTTCGAATGAATCTTGTATTCAACCTTCGAGCAAACAGTAACGTAAGTGCTTATGTAAACCAGCGGAACTCTTTCGTCCTCAATCCACGGTTCGAGCAGGTGAATTGCATATTCGTAATCGGAGTGGTTGATGAAAATGCTGGCGAACTTAAGCGAATTTTCCCAAGTGAGCTTGTCGAACTTGATGATTTCCTTCATCTTTTCGAGGCACTTAACAACTGTCGGGTGGTCATAACCACACGAATCCTTGTAAATGTCCATCACCTGGTACTGAAGTTCGATGTTCAGCATGTCAACCAAATCCATATTGATAGGTGTATTGTAAAGCTTGTCAACTCTTGCCTGGAGTTTTTCAACGTAAGGCTCGTTCGAAAGGTCGTTTACAGAGATTTCGCAAAGAACATCGTTGTAGTCAACATAGTTGTTTGCTGCGTCCTGCTGGTTAAGCTGGTCTACTCTGTCGCGGTAATCTTCGTCGAGAGGATCGCTGTAGATGAACTGGGTTAACCATACCTTATTCATATTAAGGCCTACGTAGTCGTAACCTTCGGGGATATTCATACCGGCAACAGCCTGATCGTTGTAGCGTCCCGAAACAACCTGCTTGAGGATGTACTTCTGGATTGACAAAGCGAGGTCGAGCTGCTTAGCTTCTACAGCCTTGTTGAACTGCTTGAGGACAAACTTCTGTTCCTTTACTGCGTCTCTCAAGTCGTATGTGATATCGATAGTAATGTCGGCGTAGCGGGTCTGCTTCAAGTAAGGCTCGAGTTTCTTCTGGTTGGAGTTTACATAACTGATAGCCGAATTCATGTCCATGTCGCAGAGGCTTTCGAAAGAAGTTCCTCTTACTGCATCCTGCAAATCCTTTAGGTTAGCAGCAGTCTCGATAGAATCGATGATGCTTGCATTCTGGTTCTGCTCGAGAGCCTTAACTATGTTTTCGGCACGCTTCTGCTGCAGTCTCTTGTTGGTTTCCTGCGAACCTTCGAGCGACGAATATGCGCGGATGAAAATCTTGTCGATGAAGAAATCTGGCTCGTCCAAAGCTGCGATTACATCACGCATTTCTTCGGGCTTGTAATCCGACTTGCCTTGTTCGAACATAAGCTTGAAAGTAGTATCGGGGAGCAAGCCGATCTTTGGAACAAAGTCGTAGATTTTCTTGTCAACGTACGATCTTGGAATGTTGGCGCAAACCGACTTTTCCTTTATAACCATGAGGTTCATTTCAACATCATTAGGATTCAATGCAGGTGGGAACAAGCCAAGAACAACCTCGAGCTTGGTAACCTTGTTGCGACGGCCTTCGCCAGGAGCGAGGTTTTTCTTATAGATTTTCTTAGACCATACTCTCTTGGTCATGTAACCGATGTTGTTGCGCGAATAGTCTGCATAGTTTTCTTCGCCGCACTTGAACTGTTCGGGCTGAATGATATCAACAGCCAAAGCGTCCTTAGAACCCTTCATGAAGCGTTTGAACTTCTTGAGGTCGTTGTATTTGAAAACGATTTCACCGTTGTCGTTGACCGAAAGTCCCGACTGAAGGTCCCACATGTTAGGCATCTTGCGGTACACCTTCTTACAAACCTTTTCGTCGTATGGCTTCAGACCGTACTTCTTGGTTGTAACCGGCAAAGTGAGCGATGCTGTTGGTGCGCTCTTGGTGTCGACTCTCAACGGGGTTATTGATGCATAGTTACCTACGAACATCGAAACGAAAATTTTCTTATCGGCAATCTTAGCGCCAACGCCAGCGAAGAAATACTTCTGTCCAGCCAGAATTTTCTGTGGCTTGCCTGCGCCCCAGCGTGAAACAAGCTGCGAAGCTATTTCGTCGTAGGTAATAAACTCGTTCGAAACCTTGATGGTTATTTTTCCAGCCACTTCGGCTCCTATACCAGTACCGCCAGCATCTACCAGATACCTCTTGAAATCTTCGGTCTTGGTATCCTGCTTATCGGCCATATACTCCACATGTGCCTTTGCTGGAGAAACGAAAAATTCATTTTGTTCAAAACCCTCAAGGCCAAGTGAATCAAGGTATTCGTTAACCTTGTTAATCAGGACTTTTTCAAACAGTTTATCCTTAAAGTTTGATGGATTAACCTTGTCGGTGCTATACACTCCGTCCTCCATAAATTTTTCCTGAGCGAAAACATTGCTAGTCAAGCAAGTAAGAAGCAATGCGGAAGACAACAAAATAAAAAGTCTTTTCATTTGGAACATATTTTATCAGTTAATATTATTTTTGCCGAAAGTACAATTTTTTCATGAAACAGCGGCAAAAAATTTTAACACTCTTTTAAACAATTTCAAGCGATGGACGAAATTAGGATTGACAAATATTTATGGACCGTAAGAATCTATAAGACAAGAAGTTTAGCCACCGACGAGTGCAAAAAAGGCCGCGTACTTATTAACAATTGCGAGGTCAAACCGTCGCGAATTGTTAAAATCAACGAACGAATCGACGTTAAATGTCCTCCGATAATCAGAAGTTTTATCGTCACGGGCATATCTCCGAACAGGGTTTCGGCAAGCATAGCCAAAACTCTAGTCGAGGAAATTACTCCACAGTCGGAACTCGACAAGCTAAAGATGATGCACAACACCTTCGAGCAACGCGACCGAGGTGCCGGACGTCCGACAAAGAAAGAACGCAGACTAATTGAAAAATTCAGGGAATTATGATAATTGCAGAACTAAAAAAGAAAGAAAATATCGTAGAATACATATTGTATATCAGGCAGTTGATGGATATAATGAGAGCCAATGGCATGGATATGTCCAAGATAGACGAACTTCTGGTTTCGAAATTCGAAGTAAGCGAAAAGGAGAAACTGAAAATTCACAACTGGTACCAGAACCTAATTGAAACGATGCGCAACGAAGGCGTGACCGAACATGGCGACATCAAGGAAATCAAGGACTTGATTGAAATGCTGAACAAAATACACCATGCACTTCTCGACGACAAGGACGAATACCGCCACCACGAGCTTTACAACTGGGCAAAACCCAACATCGACGAATACAAACGCCTGTCGAAAAGCCAGTCGGACAACGAAATAGAGATTTGCATCAACGCTATGCACGCTCTGCTCCTATTGAAACTGCAGGGCAAAAACATATCGGAAGAAACCGCACAGGCAATGCAGACCTTCGGTTCGCTCCTTGCAAACCTGGCGGACGTTTATAAAAAATGTACAATGGACAATTAATAATTAACAATTTGTAGCTGCGAGCCATGGCTCGCAGCTACAAATGATTGACCATTAAACATTATCAATTGTTAATTATCAATTTCACAATGTTTTCCACATGATGCGTATGGGGAAACATGTCAACCGGCTGAATGTCGGTCACCTTGTACATATCGGACAGAATGGCCACATCGCGCGCCTGCGTGGCTGGATTGCAGCTAACATACACAATCTTGCGTGGCGCCACCTTCTTTATCACATTGAGCACATTCTCGTGGACACCTGCGCGTGGCGGGTCGAGGATTACCGTATCGGGACGACCATTTGCTGCGACAAAAGCCTCTGTCATAACATCTTTCATGTCGCCAACATAGAATACAGTATTTTTTATGTTGTTCGTATCCGAATTAATCCGTGCATCGGCAATAGCTTCGGGAACCGACTCTATACCAACGACTTTCCTACAGTGCCCTGCCACAAAATTGGCAATGGTTCCGGTGCCGGTATATAGGTCGTAGACAATCTCGTCGCTTTCCACACAGGCATACTCCACAGCCCTGCGGTACAATTTCAAGGTCTGCTCCGTATTGGTCTGGAAAAACGACTTTGCATTTATCTTGAATTTCAGTCCGTCCAGCTCTTCGTAGATGAAGTCGCGACCCTTCCAGCAAACCACATCGAGGTCGTATATCGTGTCATTAAATTTCTCGTTTACAACATATTGCAGCGATGTCAAATCGGGGAAAGCCTCATCAAGCTGCGTCATAAGCGACTCTATCAACGGCTTTTCGTTCTTGGCGAACACCACCACAGCCATAGTCTCCCCTATCGTCGAAGTGCGCACCATAAGGTTACGCATCAATCCTTCGTGACTGCGGCAGTTGTAATATTTATAGCCGTCGCGGCGGGTGAATTCGCGCAGCCAGTTACGCAGCTCGTTCGACGGACTGCGTTGCAGCCAACACTTATCGATGTCGATAACCCTGTCGAACATACCCTGCACATGAAAACCAAGTCCCTCGGCATCACGGCTTTGCTTATCGACTTCGACATCAGCGGAATCGAACCAGCGACGATCGGAGAATGTATATTCGAGCTTGTTGCGGTAGAACTCGGTATTGTCTGCACCTATTATATTATTAATAGGCACGTCGTTTATTCCGCCAATGCGAGCAAACTGGTCACACACCTGCTGCTGCTTGTAGAACAGCTGTTTCTCGTACGGAAGCATCTGCCACTTGCATCCTCCACACTTGCCGAAGTGACGGCAGAACGGTTCCACGCGATCGGGCGAAGGTTTTACAATTTCGAGCAACTTCGACTCCGCATAATTCTTGCGTTTGCGTGTAAGCATCACGTTTACCACATCGCCAGGAACAACGCCGGCGACAAAAATCACATAATTGTCGTTGCGTCCCACAGCAACACCTTCGGCGGCCACCGCCGTAATCTCAAGGTTCTCTACTATTTCGTTTTTTTTCTTCGACACTTCCCTATTAT
>CADARW010000069.1 GCA_902790405.1 uncultured Bacteroidia bacterium | reverse complement strand
CTGCACCCATTCTCATTGTCGATGCGATAGCCATCTTTACAGCTCTTCTGTAAGCCATCTTGCCTTCGAGCTGACGAGCGAGAGTGTTGGCAACCAATTCTGCTTCAAGTTCGGGACGCTTGATTTCATAAATGTTGATCTGAACGTCCTTGTTAGTTATTTTCTTTAATTCTTCGCGAAGCTTATTTACTTCGTCGCCATCCTTACCGATTACGAAACCAGGACGTGCAGTGCTGATTGTAATGGTTATCATCTTCAAAGATCTTTCGATAGTAATCTTCGAGACGGAGGCTTTATCTAAACGAGTATTCAAATATTTACGAATAACTGCGTCTTCAGCAAGTTTGTCAGCATACTTCTTTCCACCGTACCAGTTAGAATCCCAACCTTTGATTATGCCTAATCTATTGCTTATTGGATTACATTTTTGTCCCATGAGATTATGCGTTTTCTTCTTTTACTAATTCATTTTCTTTGCTACCTACCACTAAAGTAACGTGATTAGAACGTTTTCTAATACGATATCCTCTTCCTTGAGGAGCAGGTTTGATTCTCTTGAGCACTCTACCGGAATCAACATAGATCTCCTTTACAACGAGACCAGCGTCTTCCATCTTAGCGCCTTCGTTCTTAGCCTGCCAGTTTGCGATTGCTGACATCAATAACTTTTCGATATCGCGAGATGCAACCTTAGAGGAATACTTCAAAATATTCAAAGCCTTTTCAACTTCAATTCCTCTTATCTGGTCTGCCACGAGTCTCATCTTTATTGGAGATGTCGGACAATTACGGAGGATGGCGAAGCTTTTCTGCTTTCTTGCTTCTTTTATGCTATTAGCTCTTAATCTTTTACGTGCGCCCATAACTTTTACTTTTATTTGTTCTTCTTACCACCGTGACCACGGAATGTTCTTGTGGGAGCAAATTCGCCCAATTTGTGACCTACCATGTTTTCTGTTACATATACCGGAATGAACTTGTTTCCGTTGTGAACAGCGAAAGTATGACCTACAAACTCAGGCGGAATAACAGATGCTCTTGCCCATGTCTTGATGGCTGTCTTCTTACCGCTAGCTTCCATTGCTGTGACTTTCTTCTCAAGATTGAAGTCAATGAACGGTCCTTTTTTAAGTGATCTACTCATACCTGATTACTTTTTCCTTCTTTCAACAATATACTTATTGGATTCCTTCTTAGTGCTGCGAGTCTTATAACCCTTAGCAAGCAATCCCTTTCTCGAACGTGGGTGACCTCCAGAGGCTCTACCTTCACCACCACCCATTGGGTGATCTACTGGGTTCATTACGACACCGCGGTTGTGCGGGCGACGACCGAACCAGCGTGAACGACCTGCCTTACCGTCGCTCTCGAGAGCGTGGTCTGCGTTAGAAACGCTTCCTATGGTTGCCTTGCAGGTAACGAGGATCTTTCTTACTTCACCCGAAGGCATTCTTACGATTGCGTACTTGCCTTCCTTTGATACTAACTGGGCATACGAGCCTGCACTTCTAGCGATAACTGCTCCCTGACCAGGTCTCAACTCGATGTTGTGAACGATAGTTCCCAGAGGAATATCACCCATAAACAAGGTGTTACCCAATTCTGGAGCTACATTCTTGCCAGATTCGATAACCTGACCGAGCTGAAGTCCGTTAGGTGCGATGATGTATCTCTTCTCACCATCTTCGTAAGCAACTAGGGCTATACGGGCTGAACGGTTAGGATCGTATTCGATTGCCTTTACCGTTGCCTTCATGCCATCTCTATCTCTCTTGAAATCAATCAAACGGTACTGTCTCTTGTGACCACCACCAATATAGCGCATAGTCATCTTACCCTGATTGTTTCGTCCCCCGGATTTTCTTAATGGTACCAACAAAGATTTTTCTGGCTTGCTGCGAGTGATTTCGTCAAACGCGCTGATAACCTTGAATCTTTGACCCGGTGTTGTCGGATTTAATTTTCTTAAAGCCATCTTCTTACTTTACTTAATACTAAATATTGCTATAAAAATCAATAACATTTCCTTCTACGAGCGTGATAACTGCCTTCTTGTAGGAGTTAGATCTGCCGCGCTGTACGCCGCTCTTTGTGTAGCGAACTTTCAGCTTGCCAGAATAACGCATGGTGTTTACGGCTTCAACCTTAACATCATACATCTTTTCAACAGCTTCCTTTATCTGCAGCTTATCTGCTCTCTTATCTACCATAAAAGCGTAACGGTTGAGCTTTTCACCCAACTTTGTCATCTTTTCGGTCAATATCGGTCTAACTAATATTTCCATTTTCTTATACCGTTACGATAAAATACTTTCAAAAACACAAATTGACTTCTCTTCAACCATAAGAATCGAAGCCCACATAATGTCGTATGTAGTTAATTCACTAGCAGTTACAACATTTACGTCTTTCAAATTTCGTGCGGACAAATATACATTTTTATTTGATTCCGACATAACAATTAAAACTTTTTTATCATCAAATTTGAAATTATTTTTCAAACCGACAATATTCTTAGTCTTAATTTCGTCAAAATTCAGATTATCAAGAACATAGATATTGTTGTCCTGCATCTTGTAAGTCAACGCCGACTTTCTTGCCAATCTCTTAACTTTCTTGTTGAGCTTGAAGTCGTACAATCTTGGTTCTGGACCAAAAACTCTACCTCCACCTCTGAAGAGCGGGTTCTTGATGCTACCAAAACGTGCTGTACCTGTTCCCTTCTGCTTTTTCAACTTCTTTGTACTACCGGAAACAATACCCCTGTGCAACGACGAGTGGGTACCCTGACGATTGTTTGCCATGTACTGCTTGCAGTCGAGGTAGATGACGTGATCGTTGGGTTCGATAGCAAATATGGAATCCTTCAATTCTACTTTGCGTCCGGTGTTTTCTCCAGATTTGTTATATACTGCTACTTCCATTATCTTTCAATTATTAAATATGAACCTTTGGCACCCGGAACAGAACCTTTAACAATCAGAAGATTGCTTCATGCGCATTCCTTTGAATACTCTTGAAGGAGTAGAACATGCGCCCAAAGAACCAGGAGCTCTCAAGCGGTTGTGCTGACCGTGTGTCTTGTCGTTTACGCCGCCGAAACCGTGTCTCTTAACTACGCCCTGGAAACCCTTACCTTTGGAAGTTCCGCTAACGTCACAATATTCACCTTCGATGAAAATATTTACATCGATAACTTCACCCAAAGTCACTTCCTTGCCAAAGTCCTTGAACTCAACCAAACGCTTCTTTGGTGTGGTTCCTGCCTTTGCGAAATGACCCTTCATTGCTTTGGTCGTACGTTTTTCCTTTTTCTCATCGAATGCCAACTGAACTGCTTCGTAACCGTCCTTTTCAACAGTCTTCAACTGGGTTACTACGCAAGGTCCTGCCTCGATAACAGTGCATGGAACATTCTTTCCCTCAACACTGAAGATGGAAGTCATACCTACTTTTTTACCAATAATTCCTTGCATTTCAATACTTTTTTAAAATTACTAACTTGCTTTAATTTCCACATCTACGCCACTAGGCAATTCCAATTTCATCAACGCGTCAATCGTCTTCGATGTCGTGCTATAGATATCGAGCAAACGCTTGTACGAACTGAGTTCGAACTGTTCTCTCGACTTCTTGTTTACGAATGTCGAACGGTTGACAGTAAAAATACGCTTGTGAGTTGGCAGAGGAATAGGACCTCTTACAACTGCTCCGGTTGTTTTTACCGTTTTCAGAATCTTTTCTGCCGACTTGTCAACCAAGTTGTGGTCGTAAGATTTCAGCTTAATTCTAATTTTCTGATTCATACTTAATTACTATAATTAAAAAATAAATTTTCTATTGTCTATTAATTTCTGTTGTATATCTGCCGGTACTTTTTCGTACGAGGAGAATTCCATGCTGAATATTGCTCTTCCCGAACTCAAAGTCCTAAGTGCTGTTATGTATCCGAACTGCTCTGCCAACGGAACCCTAGCCTTCAATACCCTGTGCATTCCTTTGGTATCCATACCTTCGATTACAGCTCTTCTTCTGTTGAGGTCTGCACTGATATCGCCAAGGTACTCGTCGGGAGTCAGGATTTCAACTTTCATTATAGGCTCGAGCAATACGGTCTTGAGCATCTTCGAAGCTTCCTTGAAACATATTCCGGCAGCAATCTTGAACGAAAGTTCGTCGCTGTCCACTGGATGGAACGAACCATCGATAAGTTCTACCTTCATGTTGTGAACTGGGTAACCGAGCAGCGGACCATTCGACATTGCCTCCTTGAATCCGGCTTCTACGCCCTTGACATACTCTGCAGGCAACTTGTCGCCTTTGAGCTTGTTGACAAATTCGAATCCGCTCTCGTCTGAATCTGCCGGTCCGATGTTGACGGTAATGTCGGCAAATTTCCCCTTTCCACCAGTCTGCTTCTTGAAAACATAGCTATGCTGCACGTTTCCTACAAATTCTTCCTTGTAGTTAACCTGCTGCTTTCCCTGAATTATCTTCAGACCGAACTCGCGAACGAGACGGTCGATGATAATCTCAAGGTGAAGCTCGCCCATACCGCTGATGAGCATCTGTCCAGACATCTCGTCTATTCTAACGGCAAAAGTCGGATCTTCCTCCGACAACTTTTCAAGTGCTATGTTAAGCTTCTCTATGTCAGCCTGCGACTGTGCTTCGATGGCTATCGAAATCACAGGCTCAGGGAATTTCATCTTCTCCAAGACTATCGGTTTCCTTTCGTCGCACAAGGTGTCGCCAGTGAAAACATCCTTCAGACCAACCACAGCGCAGATGTCGCCGGCCTCAACCGTCTCTATCTGGTTCTGCTTGTTGGAATGCATCTGGAATATCCTTGTAACCCTTTCCTTGCGACCTGTGCGGACATTGTAAACCATGTCGCCGGTCTTAATTGTACCGCTATATATTCTAAGGTATGAAAGTTTTCCGACGAACGAGTTTGCCATAATCTTGAAGCACATTGCAGCAAGTGGTCCTTCTGCGTCGGCGCTTCTGGTGATTACGTCCTCGGTCTTGGGATGATGTCCGCTGATAGCCTTGACATCGAGAGGAGAAGGAAGATATTCGCATATTGCGTCGAGCAATAATTGAATACCTTTGTTCTTGAATGCAGAACCGCAAAATACTGGAACACATTTCTCGTCGATGACAGCCTTGCGCAACACCTTCTTGATGTCGGCAACCGAAACGCTGTCTCTATCTTCGAGGAACTTTTCCATAAGTTCGTCATCGAACTCTACTACTGTTTCAAATAATTTTTCGCGGTACTCCTCCACTTCCGACTTCATAGCCTCTGGGATTGCAATCTCGTTGAACTTAACGCCCAGAGATTCCTCGTCCCACTCGTATGCCTTGTTTTCGAGAAGGTCAACGATTCCAGAGAAAGAATCGCCGTCGCCAATCGGCAGTTGCATAGCAATAGGATTAGCTCCGAGTTTCTTTTCGATCTGCTGGAGAACGCCGATGAAGTCTGCGCCAGTCCTGTCCATCTTGTTTACGAAGGCAAGACGTGGAACATTGTACTTGTTTGCCTGATGCCAAACAGTTTCGCTTTGTGGCTCAACGCCTCCCACTGCACAGAACACAGCTACAGCACCATCGAGCACGCGCAGCGACCTTTCGACCTCGACTGTGAAATCAACGTGTCCCGGAGTATCAATGATGTTGATTTTGTAATCATTGTCATCGACCTTCCAGAAAGCAGTCGTTGCTGCCGAAGTGATGGTTATGCCACGCTCCTGCTCCTGTGCCATCCAGTCCATAGTGGCAGTGCCCTCATGGACTTCGCCAAGCTTGTAATTTACACCGGTATAATACAGAATGCGCTCAGTAGTCGTGGTCTTACCCGCGTCTATGTGAGCCATTATGCCGATGTTTCTAGTATTTACAAGCGAAGCGTTCATTCTGTGCGTCTGTAAAATTAAAATTTGAAGTGTGAGAATGCCTTGTTAGCCTCAGCCATTCTGTGGGTATCTTCTTTCTTCTTGAAAGCAGAACCTTCGCAGTTGTAAGCTGCAAGAATTTCAGCAGAAAGTTTGTCGGCCATTGACTTGCCAGCGCGCTTGCGTGCGAATGACAACATCCACTTGTGGCTGATAGAAATCTTTCTGTCGGCACGTATTTCGGTAGGAACCTGGAAAGTAGCACCACCTATTCTACGGCTCTTAACCTCTACGGACGGAGTGATGTTGTCGAGAGCCTTCTTCCATATTTCCAATGGAGTTTCCTCGCTGTCCTTCATCTTCTTTCCGATAAGGTCCATGCATTCATAAAAAATCTTAAATGAAGTGGATTTCTTTCCGTCCCACATCATATCGTTTACAAAACGAGTTACGCGAACGTCATTATACTTGGGATCCGGAAGAATCGTTCTTTTTCTTGGCTTAGATTTTCTCATCTCTATTTATCTTTATACTACTAATTACTTCTTTGCAGCAGCTTTTGCTTTCGGTCTCTTGGTTCCGTACTTGGAACGTCTCTGTGTACGTCCATCAACGCCGGCAGCATCCAAACCGCCTCTTACGATGTGATATCTTACACCTGGCAAATCCTTTACCCTGCCACCACGAACCATTACGATCGAGTGTTCCTGCAAGTTGTGGCCTTCGCCTGGAATGTAAGCGTTGACTTCCTTACCGTTAGTTAATCTAACCCTAGCAACCTTACGCATTGCTGAATTAGGCTTTTTAGGTGTTGTTGTGTACACTCTCGTGCAAACACCTCTTCTCTGTGGGCATGAATCGAGTGCAGGCGATTTACTCTTGTCGGCTGCAACATATCTGCCTTTTCTTACTAATTGCTGTATCGTTGGCATATAACCTATTTATTTTTAATAATTTTACTCTAATTTACATTTACAAAATTTGGACTGCAAAGGTAGAACATTTTTTCTTACCGACAATATAACTTTTTTATTTTTTTTAAAATATTTTTTGTGAGCATCAAAAAAATTATCAACACTGCATCTTTCTTACTTAAAACTCTGATTACAATAATGATATTTTGAAAGGCAAAAAATATTATTAACAACTAATATAAATTTTATAATTTGTTCCGATAATGCTTTTGACAAATAATATTATCTTTGCAAAAAACTGAAAAATTCAAGGAAATGAAACAACCCAAATTTTATGCTGCGCCCCTTATTATATTATTAATAGGTATAGCCTTGTCATCGTGCTTCGACTCCGATCCTACAAGGGACTCTGTTGTAACAATTAGTTCCAACATAACAACCCCTGTCACATGGGAAAGCGGCAAAACCTACATCGTGGACAAAGACAACCTGTATATTGATGCAGAACTCACCATTGAGCCAGGCGCCACGATAAAAATAATGAACGAAGGCAATATAATACTCAGGACAAGTGGCAACATAATCGCAAACGGCACAAACGCCACCCCAATAGTTTTCACATCAATAAAAGACGACAACCATGGCAACGACGACAACCAGGATGGCGACAACACAGTCCCCGCTGCTGGCGACTGGGGCTGCATAAACCTCAACGGCTCGCAAAACTCGACTTTCTCATACTGCCAGTTCCTATATGGTGGTCGCGACAATACCAACCCCGCTACAGTGGATGTTTCGTCGGAAGCCAAAGCCACTTTCAACAACTGTACATTCGCATACAACTCGGGGGCACTTCTAAACAATATGTACGTTGGTGCTCTTAACGCATCAAATGCCGACAAGAATACAATAATAACCAACTGCCGATTCTTTGGAAACAAAGTCCCTATGACAATAAACGCAGAGATGAGCATCGACAATTCGAACTCTTTCTCGAACGAGGGACTCAGTAACAAATGCAACGGCATTTTCGTGTCGGGCAGCAATGTCTCCTCCGACATCAGTTGGCTCGAAGACGAAGTGGCATTTGTAGTAACAGCCCCCGACCTCGAAATTGGCATGAACACAAGACTAACTCTTGGCAATAACGTTGTGATTAAGTTTGCCGAACACTCGTCGATGACTGTAATGTCGGGTGAAGGATGCCTGGTAAACCACGACGGCCCCGGCGTATTTTTCACCTCTCTCAAGGACGATGAACACAAAGGCGACACAAATGGTGATGGAAATGCAACTATTCCAAGCGTTGCCGACTGGACAGGCATATTCCTCGACAACTGGAAATCGACTAAAGGTTTCGCCGACTGGGACAACATTCTATACAACGATCCGCAAGCCACTGCAAAATAAACTACAATGAACGCTTCGGAACATGTAGCCGAAATTGTAAAAGCCTTGCCTAAAGCTCCTGGTGTTTACAGGTATTTCGACAAGAACGGAACCATCATCTATGTTGGCAAAGCCAAAAGCCTGAAAAATAGAGTCAGTTCTTATTTCTTGTCAAATAACCTCAACCGCAAGACACAAATCCTCGTCAGCCAGATATGCGATATCGAATACACCGTTGTCGACAGCGAAAGCGAAGCTCTGCTCCTCGAAAATGTACTGATAAAGCAACTCCAGCCCAAATACAACATCCTTCTCAAGGACGACAAAACCTACCCATGGGTGTGCATTACCAACGAAGAATTCCCACGCCTGCTTTACACTAGGCAGAAAACCGACAACGGCGAATATTTCGGCCCTTTTGCTTCGGCTTATACCATAAAGACCTTGCTCGCACTTATACACCAGCTATACCCCATCCGTTCGTGCAAACACAACATTACCGAACAAGCGGTCAAGGATGGCAAGTTCGACATCTGCCTCGACTACCATATAGGCAACTGCATCGGACCATGCGTCGGCAAAATCGACAAGGATTCGTATACGGCAATGTTTTCCGATATTAGAAAGATATTGCGTGGAGACCTGCAGCAAGTACAAAACTTCCTAAAGAAAAAAATGATGACACATGCCGCCAACCTAGAATTTGAGGAGGCAGCAAAACTAAAGCATAAACTCGACCTGCTCGAAAACTACCGCAGCAAATCGACCGTAGTCGACACCAACATTTCAAACGTCGAGGCTTTCGGGTTCGCAAAGGACATAAACTCTTACTACATTAGCTATCTGCGCATACAAAACGGCGTAATCGTCGCTTCGCATTCGGTTGAAATACGCAAGCGCATCGAGGAAACCGACGAGGATATACTTGCATACGCCATTGTCGACATTCGCGAAGAACTGAAAAGCAATGTAAAAACAATTATTCTGCCGTTCCAGATCGACTTCCCCATCGAAAATGTAAAGTTCGAATATCCACAAAAGGGCGACAAAGGCAAAATACTTGAACTGGCAAACCGCAACGCAAAATTCTATATGCTCGAAAAGCACAAGCAGGTGGAAGGCAAGGACCCCGAAAAGAACACTCAGCGCAAGCTGGAAACACTAAAAGCCGATTTGCAGATGGACGAACTGCCTGTGCATATCGAGTGCTTCGACAACTCCAACATACAGGGGACAAATCCAGTGGCTTCGTGCGTAGTGTTCAAGAATGCCAAGCCATCGAAAAAGGACTATCGCCACTTCAACATTAAGACGGTTGTCGGAGCCAACGACTTTGCCTCGATGGAGGAAATTATCTTCCGTCGCTACCGCCGGCTGCTCGACGAAGGCGAACCTCTGCCACAACTAATTGTCGTCGATGGCGGCAAGGTGCAGTTGTCGTTTGCCGTGCGAAGCCTCGAAAAATTGGGGCTGATTGGCAAGGTAAAAATCATCGGCATTGCAAAACGGCTCGAAGAAATTTTTCTACCTGGCGACGACATTCCACTCTACCTCGACAAGAATTCCGAATCGCTGAAAATTATACAGCACGCCCGCGACGAAGCACACCGCTTCGGCATCACCTTCCACCGCAAAAAACGTTCCGACAACTTCCTCAAGAGCGAACTCGACGACATCAAGGGCATCGGTCCTAAGACAAAGGAAATCCTGCTAAAGGAATTCAAGACCATAAACGGAATAAAGGAGGCCAGCCTTGAAAAACTTACCGAAAGTCTCGGAGCAGCAAAGGCACAAATTATCTACGGATATTTTCATAAGTAGAAAATCCAAAGATCTAAAAATTTAATTATTCAAGAAAATGTATAGGCGCAATGATTTGCATCCATACAATTTTTGCCTTTATCAAAAGCTTATTGTTGAGAAAAAACCAATTTTCAAGAACCCAAGCCAATAGATTCTCCTTATCTTGGCAGAAAAAATTTCGGATATGAGTGCAGCCGACATAATAATTATCATAGTGATTGCATTTTTTGCCATCAAAGGTTTGATATGCGGATTGATAAAGGAAGCTGCGGGAATTGCTGCCATACTTGTGGGTCTGTTCTTAGCTGTAAATTTTTCGGGATGGCTGTCAAACTGGATACTCGAAAAAGGCTGGTTCGATCCAAAATATCTCGAAATTATAAGTTTTACGATTATTTTCCTTGGCGTGATCTTGCTAGTAATCCTGATGTCGAAACTACTCGACAAATTTGCCGACGCAATAAGCCTAAATTGGCTCAACAAACTGGCTGGTTTCGTTTTTGGTGGCTGCAAAGGCGCACTCATAGTGGCCGGTGTATGCTACCTTGCCGAACGTATAATTCAGAATTTCAGCCTTACTGAGCATGAATTTCTTGCCGATTCCAAGATTTATGCACAACTGCTTGCTTTATTCGAGAAAATATTCTTGTAAAAAAGATTCTGGGATACGGCAAAAGACAAAAAAAACACAGAATAATTCTGTGTTTTTTAGATTTTGTTTCAAAGCTTACAATTTAGCTCCTCAAGCAACTGGAAATCCTGAAAGCTATTCCATATACGCAACCTTCTTGTCGTCGCGTGGCTTGGCATCGGGATTTTCGTCCTTGTAGCCGAGGGTTACTGTAAGGTAAACCACATAGTTTTCGGGAAGGTTGAGCGACTTCACAAAGTCGGTAGCCTTCGGCGAGTTGATGTATTCGCGGCAGCAGCCAACAGCGCACGAACCTATGTTCATCGACTCGGCAGCGAGCAAAACGTTCTGTACGAGCATACCGCAATCGCTCTGTCCCCAGTACTGGGTGGTGTCGTAAGCAACTACGAGCAAGGTAGGTGCATGGAAGAATACGCTTGCATTTTCGTCAGCAAAACGTTCCTTTGCTTCGGGACGCTTCTCAATCATGTCGGCGATTACTTCCTTGTTGAGATTTTCGATAGCCTCCTTGTTCTGCATTACGCGAACTTCCCACGGCTGCGAATTGCGTGCGCTCGGTGCGTTGATAGCACATTCGAGGATGGTCTTCAATTCCTCGTCCTTTATCTGCTCTGGCTTGTAGGCACGAATGCTACGACGGCTCATTATGCAGTCAACTACCTGATTCTTCTGTTCTGAACATTGCTGTTCGCACTTGCTGTTTTCTTCTACAGCTTCTGTTTTGTTGTTATTGCACGATACCGTAGCGAATACAAACAAAATTAACAAATAAAAATAGTTCTTCATATTATTAAAAATTTAATGGCATATACAAACAAGAAAAGGGAAAGCCCAACGGGTATTCCCTATCCTTTAATATTGCAAGAATGCTACTACTTCTTTGCAGCAGCACGCTGTTCCAAGTGCTTCTGATAGCGGTTGCGGAACTTATCAACACGACCAGCGGTATCAACAAGCTTAATCTTACCAGTGTAGAACGGGTGAGATGTATTCGAGATTTCAAGCTTGTACAAAGGATACTCAACACCATCAACAACAATCGTTTCCTTAGTGTTAGCGGTTGACTTGGTAATGAAAACATTTTCATTCGACATGTCCTTGAATGCTACCAAGCGATACTTATCAGGATGTATTCCCTTTTTCATTGTATTTAACTTTTAAATTATTCTTACTAATTTTTGGACGGCAAAGGTACTACTTTTTTTTTATTCCACAAAATTCTGTTCAAAAATATTCCAAGAATTTTCTTTTGCGTTATCAATCACTGTAACTAGCTATCTTACACGCACTTTGCGCCCCAACTGGAGTACGGTATTTGGCGTAAGGTTATTGTTGAGCGAACAAATTTTGCTTACCGAGGTACCATATTTGCGAGCAAGAGCGCTCAATGTGTCGCCCTGACGGATGATATGATATGTACCTTCGCCAGTCTCGACCGTACTTGCCGACGATGACGACGAAGACGACGAATACCTCGAAGTCGAGTTAAGCTTGTTGCGCGGCAACACAAGAGTATCGCAACGCAAGGTCGTATCCTTCCAGTTGACAATCGTCTCAGGGTCGAACGGGAAGCCCTTGTACCTGGTCTCGAAATGCAGGTGCGGGCCAGTGCTTCTGCCAGTACTTCCGCCCAGACCGATAACTTCGCCCACGTCAACCGGCTCGTTTTCGCGAACTAGAATCTTCGACAGGTGTCCATAGTATGTTTCGAGTCCGTTGGCATGGCGCACCACAACCAAATTTCCGTAACCACCGCAATAACCAGTGTATCTAACTTTTCCTTCGAATGCCGAATACACGGGATCACCAACATTTAAAGGTATATCGCTGCCTGTATGTGCACGTCCATGTCGCCAACCGTACTTTGAAAATACGAAACCTATGCGAGGTATACAAAAGTCGGTCGAGTCTTCAATTAGCGGCAACACTATGGTGTCGGGGAGAGTTGTAATGTCGAAATTCCTATGTGCATTGTGGTCGGTAGTAATCCAATCGATGTCGTACATTTCGGAATTCACATGCTTAGGCTTGGGCAAAACCAGCGAATCCCACGTCCTATCGCTGAATATTACTATCTTGACATATTTGTCTGAAGTGGATAAAGTATCCACCGAAACCTTAGCTACGCCTTGTGCGAAGACTTCGGCGGATAGAAACAATAAAAACAAAAACAAACATTTATTCATGCCGCAAATATAAGCAAAATTGACGGGATTGCAAGTTTACTTTTTCAAATTCGGCAAGTTTTATAGCAATCCTACATGTCATATCAACATATCAAACAAAAAAGCCACCGAATTTCAGTGGCTTTCTGCAGTCCGGCGGGGAATCGAACCCCGATTACCAGAATGAAAATCTGACGTCCTAACCATTAGACGATCGGACCAAAATTCCCATCGTTTTGGGACTGCAAAATAAGTGCATTTTTTTCACATGACAAAATGTTTTTTTACATTTTTTTGAAAAATATTGCATTTAGGGCAATAACAATACATAAACAATTAAAAATCAACAAACTAAATATAGCATAACGAAAGTGATGTTTTGTGCTTGGCGAATAAAATACCCTTATACTCTGCCTTCGGGAGTACAAATTCCGAAGGACACATACAAAAAAAAGGTCGGGAATTTGTATTCCCGACCTCGATATTCTAAAAATCAATATCCCTATTCTTCCATTGCAGCGACGATTTCGTCAGTCATTTCCATATTGTGGAATACGTTTACAACATCGTCGTCGTCCTCGAGAACATCTATGAGCTTCAATACGCCCTTTGCATCCTCCGGAGAAATAACCTTGGTGTCGTTCGGGATTCTTCTGAGTTCGGCACAAGTAGGAACGATATTCATTTCTTCCAATTTCTTGTTTACGTTGCCGAAATCTTCGAACGAGCAAGTTACAGTAATGGTTTCTTCATCAATTTCGATGTCCTCAGCACCAGCATCAATAATTTCGAGTTCAAAATCGTCCATGCTGATAGAATCCGACATTGGAATCTCGAAAACGCCCTTGCGCTCGAACAAGAAGCTCAACGAACCGTTAGTTCCAAGAGTACCATTGAACTTGTTGAAAGCTGCGCGTACAGATGAAACAGTTCTGTTGTTGTTGTCCGACAAGCATTCTACGAAAAGTGCAATACCGTGTGCTGCATATCCTTCGAATGTAATCTCCATGAAGTTTGCTCCATCCTGATCACCTTTCTTGATAGCTCTTTCGATATTGTCCTT
>CADARW010000068.1 GCA_902790405.1 uncultured Bacteroidia bacterium | reverse complement strand
GGCGCAAAATTTTGCGTCTCAAAAAGAAATCCAACGATCCAAAATTTCATTAAAATTTATTATTGTCCATTGAGAAATATTGTGTATATTCGCATCTTGTCAAGCCAACCATGAGTGATGGTTGGTTGACGATTATAAAGAATTTAATGCATTGACAGACAGAAAACAGAACTATAAAAAACAAATACTGACAGAAAAATGAGCGACGCATTATACAACATTGAATACGGACTGTACATAGTAACAGCACGCGAAGGCGACAAGGACAACGGATGCATAAGCAACTCGGTAATACAGGTTTCAAGCGCAAGCCCACAGACCATAGCCGTAAGCATGAACAAGAAGAACTTCACCCACGACATGATTCTGAGAACCAACTTGTTGAATGTCTCAATCCTGACAAAGGAAGTTCCGATGAATGTAATAAGCCACTTCGGATTCCAGAGTGGTCGCGATGTGAACAAGTTCGAGAAATGCGATGCAGTAAAACGCAGCGAAAACGGATTGTACTACATCCCCAAATACACTAACGCCTTCATTTCAGGCGCAGTAAAAAATGTAGTTGACTGCGGCACACACAGCATTTTCATTGCCGAAATTACCGAAAAGCAGGTTTTGTCGGATGTGGAATCGGTTACCTACTCCTACTACCAGAAAAACATCAAACCGAAGCCAGAACCTGCAACCAAGAGTGGCTGGAGATGCAAGGTTTGCGGATATGTATATGAAGGCGAAGAACTTCCTGCCGACTTCATCTGCCCATGGTGCAAGCACGGTGCTTCCGACTTTGAAAAAATAACTATTGAATAAATAAAAGTAATTTGTCAAACAATTAAAATAGAAAGGAAAATATCATGAACAAAAAAGTTTCAGAATTAATCAACACACAGATAAACAAGGAATTGTACTCTGGCTATCTTTACCTTGACATGTCGAACTTCTTCGAATCGAAGGGACTTGCTGGTTTCGCAAACTGGTACAAGGTTCAGGCTCAGGAAGAACGCGACCACGCAATGTTGTTCTACCAGTACCTCCAGAACAATGGCGAAAAGGTTACATTGCTTGCAATCGACCAGCCTGACAAGAAGTACAAGACTTTCATGGATCCGCTGAAGGAAGCATTGAAACATGAAAAGTATGTCACCTCGCTCATCGACAACATCTACGCCGAAGCAGCAAAGGCTAAGGACTACAGGACAATGGAACTTCTGCAGTGGTTCATCAAGGAACAGGGCGAAGAAGAAAAGAATGCCAACGACCTCATCAGCAAGATGGAACTCTTTGGTGGCGACGCTCGCGCATTGTATATGCTCGACCAGGAACTCGCTGGCAGAACCTACAACACTCCATCATTAGTTCTCGACTAAAACAGCAGGAAATGATTTTTAACATAGCAATACCCACTAGGGAAGGCGACATGGTTGACGAACATTTCGGTCACTGCGAATATTTCACAATATTTAAGGTTGACGACGAAACAAAGACCATAATCAGCAAAGAAAAGTTGGATTCGCCCGAAGGTTGCGGATGCAAGTCCAACATTATCCACACTTTCCTCGAGAAGGAAATAGATGTGATGCTTGCAGGCGGAATCGGCGGAGGCGCAGTAGCAATGCTCGAATCGAGCGGAATCGGCGTTTTCAACGGATGCAGCGGTCCGACAAGCGAAGTCGTGCTCAACTTCCTCAATGGTAAAATTTACGCGCAAGGTGAATGTTGCAGCCACCACCACGACGGTTGTGAACACAGCTGCGACCACCACAATTGCAATTAAAAACAGATTAACTAATAAAAAACAAATAGACGATGAAGAAAAAATTTGTATGCCCAGTTTGTGGTTACGTTTACGAAGGCGAAAGCATGCCTGAAGATTTCAAATGCCCAGTTTGCAAGGTTCCAGGAAGCAAATTCAAGGAAATGCAGGAAAATGCTCCTCTGGCAGCAGAACATGTATTTGGCGTAGGTATGAATCTCGACGCTTGCTCACCCGAAGACAAGCAATATATTATTGAACAGTTGAAGGCTAACTTCACAGGCGAATGCTCCGAAGTAGGTATGTACCTCTGCATGGCAAGAATCGCACATCGTGAAGGTTACCCAGAAATCGGTCTATACTGGGAAAAGGCAGCTTTCGAAGAGGCAGAACACGCAGCTAAGTTTGCAGAACTCCTCGGTTCGGAATGCGATCCTAACATGACCGCTTCGACTGAAAAGAACCTGAAGTGGAGAATTGACTGCGAATTTGGTGCAACCGCAGGTAAGTTCGAACTCGCTAAGTGCGCAAAGAAGAACAACCTCGATGCAATCCACGACACAGTTCACGAAATGGCTCGTGACGAAGCTCGTCACGGCAAGGCTTTCGAAGGTCTCTACAACAGATATTTCAAGAAATAATCAAGTCTGGAGGCAATAAAAAAAAGCGGACAATTGTCCGCTTTTTTTATGTATCTATCGCATCAAATTTACCAAATCTTAGCCCATTCGGATTCAGGAATGTACATTGCATCGCCTTCCTTGATTCCGAATGCCTTGTGGAAATCGTCGATACCGCGAAGCTGTCCGTTAACTCTCCACTTACCAAGCGAGTGAACATCTTCCTTTGTACGGCGGATAATTTCCTCGTCGCGGATGTTGTTAGCCCAAACCTTTGCATACGAGAGGTAGAAACGCTGTTCTGGAGTAAAGCCATTGATTGTAGGCTGTTCCTTGCCTTCCGAAGCCTTCTTGAAAGCATCGAACGAAATCTTCAATCCTCCGTAGTCGGCAATGTTTTCACCTAGCGAAAGTTCACCGTTTGCATGGAGTTCATCAAGCACGACAATATTATTGTACCTATCGACAAGAACCTTAGCCCTTTCGGTAAACTTAGCAGAATCTTCAGCAGTCCACCAGCAAGCAAGATTACCATCCTTGTCGTAGTTACGTCCCTGGTCGTCGAATCCGTGAGTCATCTCGTGTCCGATTACAACACCTATTGCACCGTAGTTAACAGCATCGTCGGCATCCATATAGAAAAACGGAGGCTGAAGAATACCTGCAGGGAAGCAAATTTCGTTGGTACTCGGGTTATAGTATGCGTTTACAGTCTGAGGAGTCATACCCCATTCGGTTTTGTCAACAGGCTTACCAATCTTGCTTACCATATCGTCATATTCAAATTCGTTGCATCTTACAACATTAGCGTAGAAAGAATCTTCCTTCAACAAAAGTTTCGAATAATCCTTCCACTTGTCGGGGTAACCAATCTTTACGGTAATAGCAGCAAGCTTTTCCAAAGCCTTAGACTTTGTTTCCTCGCTCATCCAATCAAGGTTTTTAATTCTATCGCCAAAAGCAGAACGCAAATTTTCAACCAATGTAACCATACGTTCCTTTGCCTCGGGCGGGAAATATTTCTTTACGAATATTTCGCCTACACATTCGCCGAGGTTGCCGTTTACAACCCTTACAACGCGTTTCCATCTGTCCGACTGAACAGGTACACCAGACAAAGTCTTGCCGTAGAACTCGAAGTTCTGCTTGTTGAGGTCTTCGCTCAAATAAGCAGCCGACGAATTTACGACATTCCATTTCAGATACTGCTTGAGGTTGTCGAGCGACTGCTTTGCGATAATATCGGAAACACCTGCCAGGAACAAAGGCTGACATACATTGATGTTTTCCTTTACCGTAATCCCTTGAAGTTCAAAATACTTTGCTATGTCGAAATTAGGCGACTTGGCTGCCATTTCCTCGATTGACATCTTGTTTGTTGTTGCAAACGGGTCTCGCTCTTCGACGCTTCCCATAGAAACATTAGCAAGCTGGTCTTCAATTTCGAAAACATTCTTTGCAGCAGCCTTGGCATCTTCGTCCGAATAGCCGATGAGAGCAAACATCTTTTGTACATGCTCGACATACTGCTGACGAATCAAGTCTTCTCTTTCGCCCTTGTCGGTATAGTATTCCTTGTTTGCAAGACCGAGACCGCTCTGGTAGTACCACGGAATATTAAGGTCGCTGTTGGCAGGATCGCTGGTTCCGAACAGACCAAAGAAAGCAGAAACGCCCTTGTGGTGCATCTTGGCAACCATATCAACAATCTGAGCCTTGTCGGTCATTGCATCAATCTCGTCAAGCATAGGCTTTATAGGAGAAATGCCGTCGGCATTGAGCTTAGCCTCGTCCATACCAAGGTTGTACAAAGTTGCAATTTTCCACTCAACCGAATTTTCCTCATTCTTCTGGTTTGCCAGTTCCTGAATCAGTTCCTTAACTTTCTTGTCGGTTTCTTCGCCAAGAATGTCGAACGAGCCGTAGCGAGACTTGTCGTTTGGCAATGGATTGTTCTTCTGCCATCCACCTGTTGCATATGCATAAAAATCTGCCGAAGCCGATACGGTAGTATCGAGGTCGGCCATACTCAAAGCCTTGTCTTCCATACTTTGATTCTGATTAGAGTTGCAGGCAGTAAGACCAAAAGCGAGTCCACACGCCATAAGTTTTAGTATTGATTTCATCGATAACAATTTTTTTGCAAAATTATTCCTTTTTTGCAATCGTTATCTTTGGCTCCTCGTGGTTTAACAATCTTTTAATATTCTTGCGATGAGTAACTATCAACAATATGGCTACAAGTATTGAAAATACAGTCATTGTAATGCTGTGACCTGCCTCGCGGAAAATGCCAAGAACGTAGACCACGATAGGGAAAGCTACAGCCGCCGACATCGAAGAAACAGAAACTATCCTTGTTATCAGCACAACGATAATAAATACTCCCAATGCTATCGCTGCCGACAACGGGTCGAGAGCAAGCACAAGTCCGAGCATAGAAGCGACGCCCTTTCCTCCTTTAAATCCAGAGAAAATCGGGAAAATGTGCCCCAATATCGCCATCATACCAAACAAAAGCTGGTACAGGTAGTATGCCTCCGAACCTTGTTCGACAAAAATTCCGCAGTCTGTTGTAGCAAAGCGGTTGAGTAGCATCACAAAGAACATCGTCGGCACGAAACTCTTTATGACGTCGGTTATGAAAACAGGTATGGCGCATTTCCACCCAAGCACGCGTAGAACATTTGTCGAGCCAGCGTTTTTGCTACCATGTTCACGAATATCGATACCATAAAACCATTTGCCATACCATAGAGCCGAACTGAACGAACCTATCAAATAGGCGACAACTGCAAGTAATATTATTATAAGTATATTCATGTCTTCAAATTTTTTAAATTACATCTAAACATCTTTTATTCTACTCATTACCAACGCAATGCTCGAATTATCAAGCTTTGTAAAGGCAAACATTTTCTTGCCTAAGTCCTTCAGCGATGCACCGAAAAGATACATTTCCAAATCATCAAGAATTAGGAACCTATCGTGGCAATCGGCAAACCGCTTCAACGTCAAGCCTCCATATTGACTATTAAACTTTTCTGCTGCAAGTTCCATAGCCTTGCCTATTGATTTTGTATAAATCGAAACCGATACCCCCTCCGACTTTTCGCTCATCCTAGTAAGCACCGAGTCGTCAACATAATTATCTATAAGTATAATGCTTTTCTTAGCAGACTTTATCAGTTTTTGGACCAACGCAAACGCATCGTAAAACTCGCCATCCATAAAAACTTTTTCGGGTATAGGTGTTGCAGACTTTATGAAAAACTGAATTTGCTCATCGTGACGAGCAACCTTCTGCTCCAATGTTTCAAGGCGACTATTAATAGCATAGCCACGCAAAAGAAAATCCTTCAGAACCTTATTTGCCCACTGGCGGAATTCTATGCCACGCTTGGATTTAACGCGATAGCCAACAGAAATAATAACATCAAGATTATAAATCTTTTGCTTTCTTGTAACCATCCTTTGTCCTTCCTGACGAACTTGTAAGAAATCCTTACAAGTTGAGTTTTCAAGCAGTTCCTCATCACCATAAATTCCTCTTATATGCATAGTTACATTCTGTGGCGTAGTATCAAACAACAATGCCATCTGAGCCTGTGTCAGCCATACTGTTTCATCCTCTAGTCGAACTTCTATGTTCACCGACTGGTTTGGATTATATAACACTATTTCGGTCTCTTTTGCCATTTTGCCTAATTATTTATTAACTATAACCTCCGAAAAATCCTCGGCAGTTGGTAAGCAATCCTTACATACTGAAAATATTTTCGTTTCGCCAACCATCTACATTACTTCATTTTTCTTGTTCTGTCGAGGTCACGTTTGTTGTCACGGTCCTTTATATCCTCGCGCTTGTCGTGCAGTTTCTTACCGCGTGCCAATGCGATTTCCATCTTGGCGATTCCCGCTTCGTTGAGGAACAAAGAAATTGGCACAATCGTCAAGCCTTTTTCTGCGACTTTCTTCTGCAACTTGTTAAGTTCCTTGCGATTAAGAAGCAGCTTACGGTCGCGCTTAGGGTCGTGGTTGTTGCAAGTGCCAAGCGAATACTCCGCGATATGCACCGAAGTAACCCACAATTCATTGTCCTTGAAAACGCAGTACGAATCGGTAAAACTTATCTTACCGTCGCGAATAGACTTTATCTCGGTACCCGTAAGCACAATGCCTGCAGTGTATTTTTCGATAAACTCGAACTTGAAGTACGCTTTCTTATTTTTATATTCTATCTTTTTCATTACCTACAATCTAATCTACAAAAAATCCCATAACAATTCCGTCGAGCGTAAGAGACACCGCCACACCAAGCACAATAGCCAAGACTGTCAATATCATAAAGATTATCACCCTGTCCTCGGCCACTTTCAGGAAATACAGTGCACCAAAATACATCAAGAACAAGCCGTAAGCAACCAATATCCAAAGGAAGAACAAACTTGGGAACACTGCTAATATGGCGTAAAGCAGATAAAACGGGAGCATACACTCCATCAGAAATATCGACGACTTGCGGTACTCGATGCCGCCATACATTCGGCAAATCCAATTTTCAAGAAAAGTTACCATAAAATATGTCAGCGCAAACAGCAACGTAATGACAACCGAATCGAGCAGAACAATAGGGAAACCCTCTTCGGGCATACGGTTGAGTGCAGAACCGAACAGCACGATTGCAAAAAATGCCGACATCAGCACAGGATATACCTTGCCATGCAAGTCCTTTGCTGTCAACGACGAGAACTCGTACCGCTGCCAGAATAAGCGAGGACTAACGAATATCTTCGCCATTTTTCCTATGACACTTTTTACAACCATAGTCTTTGCAAAATCTTGCAAAGATAATGTTTTTTCTGAAATGTTGAAAATTTAGTTTCGAAGGCATCACTGCGTAGCCCTGCAGCCAAACAAAAGACAAGACATCCCTGCCATTAGGTCATTAGCCTTTGGGGGGAGTAATGTTGTTTGAGATTGTTTGAGGTGGTTTGAGAGAGTTTGAGGTGGTTTGAAATTGTTTGAAATTGCTGGCGCGAGCTAAAGGTTGTTTGAGGTGGTTTGATGTTGTTTGATGTTGTTCGAAAATTATTTTGTTAGAGACGTTGCGCGCAACGTCTGTACTTTGAAATTGCTAGCGCAAGCTAAAGGTTGTTTGAGGTGGTTTGAAATTGGCTTTTAGCCTTCTAGCCTGTTAGCCAGTCAGCCTGTTAGCCTTTTTACATCCCCGCCTCCATCTTCGACTGCGCCGCGTACTGTTGCACTATCGGGTCGTTGGGATTCAGTTGTGCCGACTTCGAGAAATATTTGTATGCTTCAGCAGGATTGCCCTCGGTGCCGTAGATTATGCCCAAAAATTTCTTCACTTCGGCATCGTCTTTCAAGGCATCGGCTTTCAACAGATACTCCTTGGCCTTGGCGAAATCGTCCATATTTCCATACGACATACCCAGATGGAACGGAATTTCAAACTTGCTCTGATTCAACGAATAAGCCTTCGACAGATAATAAACCACCGAGTCGTTCTGCTTCGGATTTGCCGAATAGTAAATCTCGCCAAGCTGATAGTAGGATTCGTAGTAGTCTGGCGAAAGCTTTGCGTAATCCCACCAGATGGTCTTTTCGTATTCGGGGTCGTTGATATTGTAAGTCAGCACACCGACGGTATTGTTCCACACATCGCGGTTAAGCGGATTGGAATGCAAAGCCTGTTTGTAATACTTGAACATCGTATTATAGTCGTTATCAAGCTTGTAGTAAATATTGCCTATACGCACCAACGATTCGGAATTAAGGCTGTCGAAACTCAACGCCTTCTCGAAATATGGTATCGCCTCGCGCATAATGCTGTCGCGCTGAGCAATATAGGCAAGACTGTCGGCACCGTGGCATTTTGCAGCACACTTCTCCGCCCCTTCCGACTGAGTATAAAGGTCGCTGGCATACGAACTGTTGCCCTTAATGCTGTTTACACTTACATGCACATCGTGGGCAAAAAGCGTTGACGAATCCTTCCAGTCCATATTGCGCGTTACCGTCTTTGCACAGAATGCAATTGCCACAAGACCATAAACGGCTACCGTAACATTTCGCAAAGCCCTCTCCTTTTCGGGGAACTTACGCGGAAGCACCTCGGCAAATGTGTATGCCAAAGCAAGACTAAAACCTAACGACGGCATAAACATGAACCTCTCGGCCATAAACGCACCCACATTGAACAGCAGGTTCGACGGCAGTATGAGCGTGGCACCATAGAAAAATATTGCATACGAATACACCGACTTGCGCTTCGGCATCAGGTAAACTATCGCAACCACAATCATTCCAAGATGAAGCACCAAACTCAAAATCACCTGCCAGTCAGTCCAGTGCATAGTTGGAATCTGGGTCGGATAGTAGTCCCATGTAAGCGGATGCGGGAAAACAAGCAGCTTCAAGTAAAGCAACAAAGTGAACATAACCGTTGCGTACCGTTCCGAACCCGACATATACAGGAATGGATTGTTGAGCAGAAGTTCCGCCTCGTTTCCAAACTGGTTTACAATGACATTAGCCCTTATTATCACATAGAGCAAAGCACCGAGGAAAGCAGGAATTGTAACCTTCACATAGTCGGAAATCTTTGGCTCGTAGAAAAAATACAACGAGAGCGGAATAAGGAATACAAACGCCACCGTGGTCTCCTTCGACATCGAACCGAGGAAAATGCAGGCGAAAATGGCAAGCAACAACAATATTCTCCTCGTCAAATCTCTCTTTTCGATGAATCTTATGCCGCAGTCCAATGCCAGCAAACCGAATATGAACGCCATAATCTCGTCACGGCTCTTGATATTGGCAACCACCTCGGTATGAAGCGGATGCATAGCAAAAAGCATTACCGTAAGGAAAGGAATGCTCAGGAACCAATAGCGTGGCTTATGGTTGCGGAACAACTTTTTCAGCACATGATACATCAACAAAAGAAGCAGGCAGTAGTATATCACATTGAAGAAATGCCCGACGAAGGGAGCCGCCACAATGTCGCCCGAAAAGTCGGGAGCTTCGGTCTTCTTGCCAAAAATCTCAAGTTCGATGGCAAACATCACCACCGACAGCGGACGGTAGCGACCTCCGGCAACCTCGTCCATGTCCTTGCCGAACATTCCAGCCATCGTGTCGTAGCGTAGAATGTCGCCAATGCCATCGATTCCGCGCTGGGTGAACTCGTTTTTCCAAATTGTTACGGTGTCATCGAGGGCATAACCGTGCCCGAGAGTGTTGGCATAGAGCATAAAGCCGAACACAACGATTATCACTTTCAGTATAATGTCGCGCTTGCGAGCCAAGGTACTGTCCTTCAACATTGTACCTGCAGCAACTGTCTGGTTTTCCTTGCGCGGAGTATCCTTTTTCCTAATGGCATTCATCTGTCAAAAAATTCAAAACACAAAGAAAATGAAAATATAGCGAAATAGGAAAAAAGTTTTTAGGAACATTGCTCCCTTTTTTCACAAAACCCTGAAACAATTAGAATAGCTGTAGGCGCAATGCTTTGCGCTCGCCAAATGAAACAAATAACAATTATGGGAGATTTAATGCCGCGCTTTTTCTGCCCTCTATTTCATCAAAGATGAAGGTATTATTGCGTCCACAACAACATAAACACCTTCAATGTGAAATATTATGTTCCATTTTCTATTTTTGGTGATAAGTCGCTTTGCTCTTAAGTGATACTTTTTTGCAGTCTGCCATTGCGACACCTGCATAGCATTGACTATAATAGGATTAGACAAAATATACAACGATTTTTCAAGTTCATCGGCATATTGTTGGGCGTGTTCCTTATTGCTCACGGTTTCAACGTAGTCGGCAATTTCCTTGATTTTGGCGAATACACTTTTGCGAATCAGTACCTTATACTCATTCATATCTCTTGGCAATTTCTGCTCGCAAGGCTTCCATAAAAGTCTCTACGGTAACACAATCCGCTGGCATATCGCTAACTTTCTCTGTGCTACGCAGTTTTGCACAAAGAGAACCATTGTTTTTTGTTGAGGTTTCTGTTCTCATCTTTTTTCTGCTTTACGCTGCAAATTTAAAAGAGATATTTTATATGAGCAAAAAATAAATATTTTTTCTCATCCTTTGCAACGATAATATAAAAATCCTAAATTTGCGCCACTTGTAACATACAAAAAAACGCACTACACTATGAGGAATATTTTATTGTTAACCGCCCTGTCAATGTTGCTTACCATCGGTTGCAACAACCCAAACAATGCTGAACAGCAAGAAGATAACACCGTTGCCGATTCGCTCGAAATGGCTCGTCAGGATTCCATACAGAAGGCCGAAGCCGAGGCAAAGTTGAACGAAGAACGCGAAGCCGCCGAACAGCAGGAACGGGAAGACGAAGCCGAGCAATTCTGCAAGAATTTCTCGCTCGAAAAACTAATGTCAATGCTAACCCGACAGGATGGCTTTGAGGAGAAGAGCGGAATGTCGCTGATTTACAAGGATGTCATTATCGGTGAAGAGGTCGATGAAGATGAAATAGTATATGGCTTTGGTGTTGAAAAGACCGACAAGAAAACATTAGGCTACAATC
>CADARW010000067.1 GCA_902790405.1 uncultured Bacteroidia bacterium | reverse complement strand
GGTCGAAAATGCAGGGCGAACCTTCGTCGAAACGGGTATTTAGCGAGTCGAGTGCAGTTACATCTTCCCACTTGCCGTGACGGTCGAGTTTGGTTACAAAAAGGTCGGAGAACTTGGTGCCTGTTATTCCGCTAAGTTTCTTGCCTTTCGATTCCTCGCGTGTGGAACTAAAATATACATGGTCGAAGCCGTCCTTTTCGTCGATGCTAGGACAGAAGTCGTTTGCCTTGGAGTTAAGGTGCTTGGCTTTTTCGATAACCCAGCGTGTCGGCTTCTTGGTTTGCTCGATAGCCCAGTTTGCCGACTCAAGGCCTTTGCGGGCAACAGAGTCGTTGGGCTTAATTTCGAGAACCTGATTGTAGTATTCAATTGCGGTTTCGAAGTTGTCTTCCTGAATTTCTATTTCGGCAAGACGGTTCTTGGCAGGAACTTCAAAACCTTTAGATTTGGCGGCACGCTTATAGTTTGAACGGGCTTTCTTGTAGTATCCCGACATGAAGTAGCATTCGCCAATCTTGTAGTAGATTTCAATCTTTTCGTTTTTGTCCTTGATTTTCTTTAAAATGGCGGTGTATTCCTCCATTGCCTTGTAGTATTCCTCAGCCTCGAAACTTTCGTCGGCACGGCGGAGCTTTTTCTCCTGAGCGCTTGATGTCGAGGCGATTATGACTGCAAGAAGCAATATTAATATGTATCTGAGTACTTTCATTTCGATATTTTACCGTCCATATAACTGAAAAACACCTATTTTATTATTCAGCTGGCAAAATTAATCATTTTAACAATAGTTATAGATTGCAACAGTAATAAAAAATATCCACAGTACAAGTATTATGAAACTTATTAGCTTGTAGGACATTTTCTGATTTTTGTGCCTGATTGTGAACATTAGGAATATTACAGAGAAGATGCCTCCCATGAGTTCGAACAGGTGAAGAATGGATTCGGGGATGCGGCGCTTGTCCTTTTTTGCTCTGCGCTTGTCGGCACAGAAAAGGATAGTCGCAATGATATTTATTATTATAAGGTATGTTATTGCAAGTTTCATTCGTCTCGAATTTGTCTGCTATTAAAAACAAAAGAGTTCGGATTTCCGAACTCTTTGTGTGGTACCTCCTGGAATTGAACCAGGGACACCAGGATTTTCAGTCCTGTGCTCTACCAACTGAGCTAAGGTACCAGTCAATTTTGCGGTTGCAAAGGTATGGCAAATTTTGGAACTGACAAAATTTTATTTCAAAAAATGTATATTTTTTTGAAAGTTAGATGTATGTGTGTTGTAATACAAAGAATTAAGAAAAATAATTGATGATAAAAATGTTGCAATAGAATCGAAAATCGTCATTTGTAACCATTAGCTCGGGTTTGCCAAATCGTAAATTTACTTTATTTTTGCACAAAATTTACCAAAGTGTACGAGACAATTACATTAGGCAACGGAATTCGTATAATACACTACCGAGTGAAGTCGGATGTGGCACATTGCTGCATGCTGATGAACACAGGTACCCGCGACGAAAGCGAACGTCAGCTAGGAATAGCACATTTTACCGAACACATGCTTTTCAAGGGAACGCAGAAACGCAAGGCTTATCATCTGCTCAACCGTATGGAATCGGTTGGTGGTGAGGTTGATGCATATACGACAAAAGAGGAAACCTGTGTGTCGTCTAGTTTTATGGTGGAATTCTATGATAGGGCAATAGAACTCTTAAACGATATAATTTTCTGCTCGGTTTTTCCGCAGCGCGAAATCGAAAAAGAACGCGATGTGATTGTGGATGAAATAAATACGTATAAGGACAATCCTTCCGAAAATATTTTCGATGAGTTCGAGTCTGCAATGTTTGCAAACCATACGCTCGGACATAATATCTTGGGTACTAAAAAGTCGTTGTCGAAGTTCAAAACTAATGATTTTCTTGATTTTGTGTCGGAAAAGTACAACACCGACCAGATGGTTTTCTGTTCTATAGGCGACATTGATTTCCGCAGGCTGGTTCATCTTTGTGAAAAGCATTTTGGACAAAATGCTGCTAAATTACGTGGTTTTGAGCGTGTTCCATTTTCTGGTAGGACAAAGTTCGACAATGTGGTGCGAAAGAAAAGCCTTCAGGCTAATACGATTATAGGCAATTACTGTTATTCTTATAGCAATCCGAAACGTGTGCCTATGTTTTTGGTTTCCAACATTCTGGCGGGACCTGGTATGAACTCGCGTCTGAATATGCAACTTCGTGAACATCATGGACTTTCGTATAATATAGAATCCAACTTTACAACCTATCAGGACACAGGCCTGTTTAGTATTTTCTTCAGTTCCGATCACGAAAAGGTTGATTTTGCTGTGGATATGATTTTCCGAGAACTCGACAACATGAAGAATAACAAGTTGGGAACCTTGCAGTTGTCGCGGGCAAAAAAACAATTGATTGGTCAGGTCGCAATAGAATGCAGTTCCAATTCAAATCTGCTGTTCCCAACGGCTAAGTCGTTCATGAACTATGGAAAGGCAGAAACTTTTAAGGAAACTGTCGCTCTAATCGAGGCTATAACTGCGCGGGATGTCATGGAGGTGTCAAACGAGATTTTTGTACGCGACAATTTTTCGTCAATTAAATACCTATAATTATATGTCTCCAGAAGAATTGCGTTTCGAATATATTGAAAGTTTTGGTTGTGCAGATGATGACTTGCTTCGTGCTCTTGAGCGTGAAACTGCTCTTACTCAAATACATCCAAAGATGATTTCGGGGTGCTACCAAGGACATTTGCTTGCGATGCTCATCGAAATAACTGGAGCTAAACGTGTACTCGAAATTGGAACTTTTTCGGGTTATTCGGCAATTTGTATGGCAAGGGCTTTGCCAGCCGACGGACAATTGGTAACAATTGAGGTTGACGATGAAATTGAATGGCTGTCGTCGAAATA
The DNA here is from genome assembly GCA_902790405.1 of uncultured Bacteroidia bacterium. Taxonomy (GTDB): domain Bacteria; phylum Bacteroidota; class Bacteroidia; order Bacteroidales; family ML635J-15; genus Bact-19. Next base: position 8,042 of record CADARW010000067.1, on the reverse strand, counting down.
CTTCCAGAAGGCTGGCTTGCAGGACAAGATTACGGCCATTGTTGGTGATGCATCAAAGGTTGTACCGACTCTCGAAGGTCAGTTCGACATGGTTTTCATCGATGGCGACAAGCGCGAATATATTTCGTATTTCGACGCGGTTTTGCCAAAACTTGCACCTAACGGAACTATTATTGCCGACAATGTAATATGGTACGACAAGATTTTTGGTGAAACAGCATCCAACGACCACATGACGCATGGCATACAGGCGTTTAACGAATATATTTCTAAACGTGCCGATGTCGAGAAGATTATTCTTCCTGTTCGTGACGGTTTGATGCTGATTAGACGTAAAAAATAAACCTACGTCATAAAATGGCGTAGGTTCTATTTTGTGTAAATCAAGATTTATTCTTCTTCGATTCCCTTTTCTCTTGCAGCGCGTTTGCGTTCGAGCTGGTTGAGGATAATTTTTCTCAGTCGCATCGACTTAGGTGTGATTTCGATCATTTCGTCCTCGTTGATGTATTCCATAGCTTCCTCTAGAGAGAAACGCACTGGCGGAGCAATCTGAACCTTTTCGTCGGAACCTGCAGCACGTACGTTCGAAAGTTTCTTGGTCTTGGTTACATTTACGCCAATGTCGTTGTAGCGGGTATTTTCGCCGATAATCTGACCTTCGTAAACCTCTTCGCCCGGGTAGATGAAGAATTTGCCTCTGTCCTGCAGCTTGTCAATGGAGTAGGGGATTGCCTGTCCTGTTTCGATGGCGATGAGCGAACCATTGCGGCGAATGCCGAGTTCTCCTTTCCATGGTTCAAATGCATCGAAGCGGTGTGACATTACTGCTTCACCCTCGGTGGCGGTAAGAAGGACGTTTCTCATACCTATAAGTCCGCGCGAAGGAATGCGGAAATCAAGGTTGCTACGGTCGTTGCGGCTTTCGATATTCACGATTTCACCCTTGCGCTGGGTTACAATTTCGATAACCTTACCTGCAAAGTCGTCGGGAACTTGGATCGAAAGTTCTTCCACAGGTTCGCATTTTTGTCCGTTGATTTCCTTTATGATAACGCGAGGCTGACCGAGTTGCAGTTCAAAGCCTTCGCGGCGCATGGTTTCAACAAGAATCGACAAATGCAGAATGCCTCGTCCGAAAACTGTAAACTTGTCTGCCGAGTCGGTATCTTCGACGCGCAGTGCGAGGTTCTTTTCGGTTTCCTTGTACAAACGTTCGCGCAACTGACGGGATGTTACATATTTGCCTTCACGACCGAAGAACGGGGAGTCGTTGCTAGCGAAGAGCATGCTCATTGTCGGTTCATCAACCTTAATTGTGCTCAGTGGTTCGGGTTCAAGGTTGTCACATACGGTGTCGCCGATGTCGAACGATTCAAGTCCGAGCAGAGCGCAAATTTCGCCAGCCATGACAGGTTCCTTTGTCTTTTCCTTTGCAAGACCTTCGAAGCGGTAAAGTTCCTTGATGGTTGACTTTATGATGGTTCCGTCGCCCTTGGCTACCGAAACCACGTCGCCAGCCTTTATGCTTCCGCGAGTGACCTTGCCGATTGCAATACGGCCAGTGTATGACGAGTAGTCGAGGCTGGTGATTCGCATCTGCAGTGAACCTTCGGGGTATTGCTGAGGCTTTATGGTGTCGATTATGACATCGAGCAAGTACGAAACATCGTTGGTGGGTGTCTTGAAGTCCGGACCCATCCATCCTTGCTTTGCCGAACCATAGACTACTGGGAAGTCGAGCTGGTCGTCGTCGGCATCGAGACTGCACATAAGTTCGAAGACCTTTTCAACGGTTTCTTCGGGGTTGCAGTTGGGCTTGTCGACTTTATTTACAACAACGATTGGCTTCAGTTTCAATTCCAGAGCCTTCTGCAGAACAAAACGAGTCTGCGGCATAGGGCCTTCGAAAGCGTCGACTATCAACAGTACGCCGTCGGCCATGTTCAGCACGCGTTCAACCTCGCCACCGAAATCGGAGTGGCCAGGAGTGTCGATTATGTTAATTTTTACATCTTTGTATCTTACAGAAACGTTCTTCGAGAGGATTGTAATGCCTCGTTCGCGTTCGAGTTCGTTGCTGTCGAGTATCAGTTCGCCAACTTTCTGGTTGTCCCTGAAAAGTTTTCCCTGATATAAAATTCTGTCAACTAGTGTGGTTTTGCCGTGGTCAACGTGTGCAATGATTGCTATGTTTCTAATATCTTCCATCGTGTATAAAATGAGCGCGCAAAATTACAATAAATTTTGTTAAGTGTTTTTCGTTGGCAAAAAAATAATATACGAATGTTGAAATTTGGCTTTTGCTTGTTGAAAAGTCGTTAGTTATAATTGAAATATGTTGCTCTGAGCAAACGAAAAAAGATGTAATTTTGCGCAAAAATAAAATTATTATTACTTATGAAGTTTTTTATTGATACTGCGAATTTGGAGCAGATAAAGGAAGCTCAGGCATTGGGCGTTCTCGATGGTGTAACTACTAATCCTTCGTTGATGGCAAAGGAAGGCATTGCCGGCAAGGAAAACATTATGAACCACTATCTTAAGATATGTGAAATAGTTGATGGTGATGTAAGTGCCGAGGTTATTTCTACCGACTACGAAGGTATAATCCGCGAAGGTGAGGAGCTTGCTGCTCTGCATCCGCAGATTGTTGTCAAGGTTCCTATTATTAAGGACGGCATCAAGGCTATCAAGTATTTCTCGTCGAAGGGAATCCGTACAAACTGCACATTGGTGTTCAGCGTAGGACAGGCATTGTTGGCTGCAAAGGCTGGTGCAACCTACGTTTCTCCGTTCATTGGTCGTCTCGACGACAACTGCACCGACGGCTTGCAGCTTATCGGCGATATTGTTGACATGTACCAGCGCTACGGATTCAAGACTCAGGTTCTTGCCGCTTCTATCCGTCACACAATGCACATCATTGGCAGTATGCAGATGGGTGCCGACGTGGCAACTTGTCCGCTCAATGCAATACTCGGTCTTTTGAAGCACCCGCTTACCGATGCCGGTCTTCAGAAGTTCCTCGAAGACTATCACAAACTGAACAAGTAAATGTCAGTTCTCATAAGAATACATCCCGACAACCCTGCCGAACGTACCGTGAGGCAGGCTGTCGAGATTTTGCAAAAGGGTGGGGTGATAATTTATCCTACCGATACTGTTTACGGACTTGGTTGTGATATAACAAAGCCCAAAGCAGTGGAACGCGTCGCCCAGCTTAAAGGAATAAAGGTCGAAAAATCCAATTTCTCGTTCATTTGCGAAAATTTGAGCCATCTTTCCGACTATACTAAGCCTATCGACAATTCCATTTTCAAGATGATGAAGCGAAATCTGCCAGGACCGTTCACATTTATTCTCGAAGCAAACAACAATGTCCCCAAAATATTAAAGCAGAACAGAAAAACTGTCGGTATTCGTGTTCCTGACAATAAAATCATAATAGAAATTGTGCGGATGCTTGGGAATCCTATACTTACAACGTCGTTGCGTATCGACGACGACATTGTTGAGTATCCCACCGACCCGGAACTCATTTACGAGGACTATATGAATCGTGTCGATGCAGTAATCGACGGTGGTGCGGGCGGTTTGTATGCTTCTACGGTTATCGATTGTACAGGTGATGAACCCGAAATAGTCAGGATGGGTAGCGTTGAACCTGATTTATAAAGTTTTTGTTAAAAATTTTAACACGCGTTAATATTTTTTTTATTAACTTTGTCAAAACTAAATAATGTTAGTATGATGAGAAATTTTATCAAATTGTTATTGGCGGTTGTGGTCGTGTTTGCCTCAACGGCAAGAGTAATGGCAGATGCCTTAGATATTGTAGTAACTACAAGTGGTCGCGAGGTTAATCTATGCGCAGGTGATGACCAGCTGCTGAAGGTGTATGTAGTTGATACCCTTGGCGAAATAACAGATTTTCGTTATCAATGGTATTATTGTTCCAGTAGTACGATATTGCCAAACCAATCGGGTTGGATCGAAATGGATGGGGGTACTTCTGATATTTTAACATTGTCTAATGTTTCCGCTGATACATCATTGGGAAATATAGGCTATTATTTTTGTAGAATATTTTATGGATACAATTACTTGAGTTATACAAATTCAGAGAGAATTCACGTAAAGGTATTCAATAACGCACCTACTGTCGGTTCCATATCTCTAGCAACTGTAAATACTGTATGCGAGGGCGCTCCAATAAATATTCAAGCAAACAATGTAGTGGGATACCAGTCTAGAGTATGGTATCATGGTGACGATGCGGTTGCGTATGGCGGTTCATACTATATAGCTTCGGCGGCTCCGTCTCATTCCGGTGAATATAGGTTCGTTGCTACAAATGCATGTGGATCGACCGAAGTCCCTGGCATGTTGAACGTAGTAGAACTACCTCGTATTGTTACACAGCCACGTTCGGCCGGTATATGCGAAGGTGACGACTTGCATTTTACAGTTGGTGCAACTGGTAGCAACTTGCAATATCAGTGGTACTACGACAATACTCCATATTCTGCTGTAAATGGTTCCGATACCAACGATACGCTTACGATAGCTCAGGCTGTGCATGATCCAAGTACATACTCAAGCACTTTCTGTGTTCAGGTTTCGAATGCATGTGCAACCGTTACATCTATAAATGTCGGTACAATCATTAGTGAAATGCCAAATATAGTTGGAAATCCTGAGTCTGGAACATATTGCGAAGGTACTGAAATCAGCCTTTATGCCGATGCCACGACAAATTACCCTAACGATCCTATATCATATCAGTGGTATAGGAATGGTGTGGCTTTGGAAAATACAAACTCAGATATTCTTTCTTTCTCTGTAGATTCAATTAATAGCGGTGTTTACTATTGTGAATTTACCAATGGTTGTGGTACCGTTGCAAGTTCGACTGCTAATATTTATGCTAAATTGTTGCCGATAGTTGCAAACCAGCCTACTGACGTGTCGGTTTGCGAAGGCGACCGCGCTCAATTATATACAAAGATTACTGGTGCCGATCCAATTAACTATACTTGGTTGAGAGACAATGGTGCAGATCCTGTATTTACAGATATTACTTGGACTAATGTCGGTAATAGCAATCATACCAACACTCTTGTGCTAGATCCTGTAAGCGAAATAAATGAACATTTTTATTTCTGCTATGCGACAAACGAATGCGGTTCTGTAAGAACTGATACTGTTTTTCTTAATGTGACACAACAGGTTGTTATATATCCTGAACTTCCTGCAACATTTAATGCTTGTTCAGGCGAGGATGTTATTGTTGTAGATCTTTCGGATCGCTTACGTTTTGGTAGTAATGTTATTGATGCGGATGATTTTGAGGCAGAGGAAATTACTTTTGCATGGCATCGTCAGGGCAGTTCAGAAATCATTTCCAATAGTCCGATCTTGAGTTTTACTGATTTGCAAGAAAGTGATAATGGTTATTATACATGCGATGTGGTGAATTCATGTGGTACTGCAACATATAATCATGGCATACCTGTCGGTTCTATATTTGTTAGCGTAGTATCATCTCCTGATATTGTTGTTCAACCACAAGACATCGACGTATGTACTGGTGGCCCTGCTTTTAGCGTTTCTGTGACAGCTACAGGTGATAACCTAAGGTATTCATGGTATCGTAACGGCGAACTCATCGGTACAAACAATCCGACATATACGGCTCCTACTGTAGCACCTCAGTATGGAGGACAGTACAACTGCGTTGTCGCTTCTGAACTTGGTTGCCAAACAGCTTATACTGATACAATTACTGTTAACATCGGAACAACCCCGGTAATAACATGGCAGCCTACTCCTGCTGTAATGGCAATCTGTGAAGGCACCGAATATGCTCTTCGTATGAGAGCAACTGGCGACGGTATCCACTATCAGTGGTACAACAACGGTGTTGCTGTACCTGGTCAAACTACCGATTCGTTGCACATTGCTCATGTTACCAGAAACAACAGTGGTGAATTTTATTGTATAGCATCCAACGCATGTGCTGATATCTCGACAGAGCATGCTCACTTAACAGTCAACAATGCTCCCGATATGACTCTCGGTCCCGATGTACATGCATGTCGCGGACAGTCTGTTGTTCTTGAGCCGCAGGGTGAAGCTGAATATGCTCATTATACTTGGAACCATGGTACTTTCGGTTATCAGCCATTGCTTACCGTTACAGTCGGTGGAACTTATATTCTTGAAGTTTCAGATTCGGCTCATGGTAACTGCTTAGCTATTGATACCGTAAGGGTTGTTTACCACAATTACTTCGACATCGCATTCGATTCGACACCAATTGTTACTTGTGGAGAATTTTTGTTGGATGCCGGTGCCGGTGCTGCTGAATACCAATGGAGTACTACCGATATTACAAACTCTATAACAGTCGGAATGAATGGCTATTATATGGTAACTGTCGATGGCGACGGATACGGATGTACTACTTCTGCAGGTGTTAATGTAACTATTGGTGAAGCAATCGAAATAGATCTTGGTGACGATATTACAATTTCTGAAGATTCGATTGTTGAGATTGGCGTTCCTGCAATATTCCAGTCGTATATGTGGAACAATGGGTATGAAGGTCCAAGATTGACTATAGATGGTCGCGATTACGGTGTTGGTTTGCATACTTTCTGGATTGAAGTTTCGAATGGCCAATGCTCGGCAAGCGATACACTTACAATCAACTTCCTCGAAGCCGGAATTGAAGAGGAGACAATTCCATCTTTGAGCGTATATCCAAATCCGGCCAACGACCATGTTAACATAGTTTCTTCTAACGGAGCAATGTCACAAATTCAGATATTCGATATCATGGGACGTTTGGTAAAGACCGAAGTCGTTGATTCCGAGTTTGTCACTATGGATGTCGCTTCGATGGTTGATGCTACATATTTTGTAAGAATAGTTTATCGCGATGGTAATTCAAGCGTAAGCAAGCTTATAATAAATAGGTAATGAAGAATTCAAATATCAAGAATAAAATCAGAGGTGCTTACTTTACTTCGGTAGTAAGCATCTCGCTTGTTTTATTGCTGCTCGGTATTGTCGGTTTGTTGATGCTGAACGCCAAGCAGATGTCCGACTATGTAAAGGAGAACTTGTGTTTCTCTCTTATAATTAATAACGATGCTTCCGAACCGGATATTAAGCAGTTCCAAAAGACGCTCGATACTCACGATTTTATCAAGTCGACCGAGTATATCACTAAGGACGAGGCTGCAGAACAGCTGAAAGAGGATTTGGGCGAGGATTTTATCGAGACTTTGGGTTACAATCCATTGTCACCGACGATAAATGTTTACTTGAACTCCGATTATGCAAGTCCAGACAGTATTGCAAAGCTCGAAAGTTTTTTCATGTCGAAGTCGGATATTGTGAACGAAGTTTCGTATCAGCAGAACCTTGTGAACCTTATCAATGATAATATAAATAAGGTAAGCATCGTCTTGCTGGTTTTGAGCGCATTGTTCTTCCTTATTTCGTTCGCATTGCTCAATAATACGATTCGTCTGCAGATATATTCGAAGCGTTTTGTAATAAATACAATGAAACTTGTTGGAGCAAAGAAGAACTTTATACGTAGGCCTTTCATTGCTTCGGGAGCATTGCAGGGGCTTGTAAGCTCGCTTATTGCAATAGCATTGCTGTATGGAATTATTTATTTTGCAAATGCCCAGCTTGGAAACATCATGGGTTCAATCGATCCGTGGATTATAGCTCTGCTGTTTGTTGCTGTTGCTGTTATCGGAGTTTTGCTGTGCGTTTTCGCGACATTGCTTTCGATTAACAAGTATTTGCGTTTGAAAACTATAAATCTGTATTACTAATATGATACGTAGAAAGGAAGAAGCCGAGGTTCTGTCGGTTGAAAAAGCTCAGGGTGGCAAAGGACATATTTTCAAGAATATGATGGTTAATGCCTCCGAAATGTACGGCAAGGGCCGTATGGTTGCTCGTATTGTGCTTCCCGCTGGAAGTAGCATTGGCGACCATGCTCATATAGACGATGC
>CADARW010000066.1 GCA_902790405.1 uncultured Bacteroidia bacterium | reverse complement strand
TATGCAAATGAGCATTCATTCAACGGTGAAAAGTGTGTTTTCCAACGGGTGGGCGATTGGGCTTTGCGTTGTGTTGCTGTTTAGGATGTCGTCATTATCCCAGATAAATGTTCCCGGCGACGAAGTTTCTGCCAGAAGTCTGACGTATTCGCCTCGATATATTACATCCGAACTTGCAGTGGCATGTAGTTGTGGAATGTATCCTTGGTTGATTATATAGAAATCCTCGGTAAGGGAACAGCCGTTTGAATCGACAAGGGTAATCGAGTAATGTCCATTGCATAAATTGTCGATTACTTTTGTGTGTCTCATATTCGACCAGCCGTAAAAGTATGGTTGAACACCACCTTCTACGATTGCTTCGATTCGTCCGTTGCAGTTGTTGTCGCACAACTGGTTTTCGAGGATATACCTAAACGTTAATGTGTCTGGTTGAGTGATTGTTATCTGTGCAGATGCTGTGCAACCGTGGCTGTCGGTTACGTTTATCGAATACTCTCCGGCGGGCACTTTAATATGCGTGTTGGCGGTTTCTCCCGTTGACCATATTATCGAATATGAAGGAGTTCCCCCGTAGGTGGTCGAGACTAGTATCGAACTGTCTCCGTGGCACATAATTGGGCTTGCAATGTTGATGTCGGTTACAAGAGCCGATGGCTCTGTTATACTTGTAAACTGGTGCGATACGCAGTTGTCGGCATCTATTATTGTTACAGTGTAGCGTCCTGCACATAGTCCATGAATTTCGGTGCCATGTGCTCCGTTCGACCAGTTGTAGTGATATGGTGGAGTACCTCCGCTTGCCGAAATACTGACAGCACCGTCACAGAATCCGTTGCACGATACATGCGTTATCGATTCGGTTTGCGAGTTTAGTGTGCCGGGCGCTGGCATGTTTATTGTTGCTGATGCTGTACAGCCGTTGTTGTCGGTAACGGTTACTATGTTGTTGCCGACAAGGCATTGGTTGTTGGTGGCGTTAGTATTGTCGTTGATGTTCCAATGGTAGGTGTATCCGGGTGTGCCTCCCGATACGTTCACGGTTGCCGACCCATAGCCCACGCCGTCGCATACTGGTTCCTGTATGTTTGTGAAAGTCAGATTTATAGCTGACGGTTCAGTAATTGTTGCTGAGTTGGTAGTCGTGCATGAGTTTCCATCGGTTATGGTTACTGAGTAAGTGCTGGCGCAAAGTCCTGTCGCCGTCGGTGTGGTTTGTCCGTTGCTCCACAAGTAGGTGAATGGCTCTATTCCTATCGGGGTGACGCTTGCCGAACCTTCGCAGTATCCATGGCAGATGTTGTTTACAATATCGCCGATGCTGCTGCCAATATTATCTATGGAAACCTCTACCTGGTCGGTTGTCGTACAGCCCATCTGGTTGGTTATGGTTACTGTATACGTGGTTGCAGTCGTCGGTGCTACAGTTGGCGAATTGGTGTTGCCGCCGCTTACGATTCCTGCACCTTGCCACTGGTAGGTGAGGTTGTCGCTGCTATTGTTGGTTACCGGGAGTTGTATTTGTGTGTTCGGGCATATAATATGCGATGGCTCAAGGCTATAGTTAAACCTATGCACTGTCACATGGACCTGGTCGCTGGCGTATGTGTTGCATTCCGATTCGCGCACTCTGACGTAATAGGTAAAACTATTCTCTGGAAAAACTGTCACAGTTTGTTCTGTTGAGAATATTGACGTGAAGTTATTGTCATACGCCCATTCCCATGCTACGGCATTGCCTGTTGGGAATACCTGCAATGTTGCGCTGCCTCCTGGACAAATTGTCGTGTCGTTCGAGGTGCTTAGTCCTACTACAGGAGTTATTACGTTGACGGTCTGCGTTACGGTATCGTTGCATACTCCATGTGCCACAAGCGTGTATGTCGTTGTTTGTGTTGGTGTTACGCTCGGATTTTGTGCGTTAGGGTTACTGAATCCGCTGCCTTGTATCCATTCGAAGGTTGTTCTGTCTGGATAATTTGTTGTGGGGCCTATTATAACGCTTTCGCCGGGGCAACTTGTTATGTCGTCGAGGGTTGATGGACTTGGCGAAACTACGGTCACGCTACGTCTGATGGTATCGGTCATGTTGCAGCTCGACGGGTCGTAGGCAATTAGAGTTACGGTGAATGTGCCGCCATCGGTATACGTGTGGGTAGGTTGTGTTAGCGTCGATGTTGTGCCGTCACCGAAATCCCATAAGAACGATGTTCCCTGCGAGGTGTTCTCGAATTGTACGTTGTATGGGGCGCAGCCAACAGGAACCGGGTTGAAGTTCGCTTCGGCGAGGTTCTCTATAATTCGAATCTTGAATACGGCATTGTTGCAGTTGGTCGAGTTGTTGGTTGCCGACCAAACGTCCGATGGGCTTGTCGGGAACATCTGGCAACCGCCGCAGCTGGCGCAAACCGACTGTATTATATGTCCTTTCTTGTCGAAACGACTTGTGCCTCCATCCACGTGGTCGCGTCCAGAAGCTCCGCACGATGTGTAGCGAAGTTCGCCGAAGAATGTTGCATATTCGAGTGCGCTTACATCTTCGTTGAGCACAAGCACATAGAAGTCCATTCCGTCGGTGGTGTCCTGGATGGCGTCGGGGGTAACCTGCATGTTCTTTGTGCCGAATTCCTGATCCCATGTGTAGTATTGTCCTTGGGCGTTATAGTAGTTGAACGGCCATTCTCTGCCCCATCCCGACAGGTACACTCGATTGCAAACGTCTACGGCAAAGGCGGTTATCGAAATGTTTGGTTTGCCAGTGTTTGTGCCGAATTGTGTTGACCATTCAACAGTGGTGATGTCGTTGTTGAACTTTGTAATGAACTGGCCGCTGTTTGCTACATAGTAGCCGGCATTTTGTACGAGCACCGTGCCTCCGCATTTTGTCTGTCCGCAGATATAGACCTTGTTGTTGCGGTCGGTGCGGACGAAATATGCATTGTCGTATGCAGGCGAACCGAAGAACGACGATGTGAGCAGGAAAGTGCCGTTGCGGGCTATTTTTGCGACAAATGCATCGGTGCTTCCGCCGTTGTATGTCTGATTGTATGCGTTTGCGGTAGTCGGAAAGTTAGGAGAAGTGGTTCCTCCTGTAACGAAAACATTTTCTTCGTTGTCGAGAGAAACACTGAATATGGCATCGTCTTGAGTGCCACCGAGGTACGAGCTCCATGCAAGTTGCGACAAGTCGGGACTGAGAGCGAAGACGACTCCGTCTTGTTTGCCACCGGAGTTAGGCTGGAAACCTGCGTTTATTCCTGATGGAAAATCGGAAGAGAACGTGTTAGTACCGACATAAATGTATGATTTACTGCTAACAACGACCTCTCCGCGGGCACCGTCGCCATAGTTGTAGTACAGCGAGTCGTTTCCGTGCATTTCAACGTAGTTGATGCCTGTGGTCGGGTCGGGCTGTGTGTACGAAGCCTTGAAGTTTAGTCCGTCGTTGCCAGTTCCGCCGACGTAGGTGCTACCTACGAGCTGCGAGCCGTCTTCCGAAAGTTTCGATACGAAAACGTCGACTCCGTTGCGGAATCCGATGACATTGTCGTAGGTTACGCTTGTGCCTCCGTTGAATGTATTGTCGAAGGCATTTGCTGTAGTGGGGAAGTCGGACGAACCAGTGGTTCCCATCACAACAAGCTGGTTGCTTTCGGTGGCGACTAGGCTGTGCGGCATTTCCTGTCCGTTGTGTCCTCCAAGGTAAGTTGCGTAGATTCTATTTGTGCCAGTCGCGTTGTACTTGATAATTCCTATGTCGCAGCCTTCGAGGTAACTTGTGGCGTTGTCGGCCCACGGCGTTCCGCCAGCATAGTTCACCTGATATGCACCTGTCGAAGTTGGATAACCTGTCGAAAATACAATTCCTCCCGAAAATACATTGTCGTTGTAGTCGTAGGTGGCGGTAAAACCCCAGTTGTCGCCCGTGGAGCCTGTGAAGGTCGAGAATACAAGCGACGGGTCGATTACAAGGTCGTAGTTTTTGTCGTAGCTTTCCGAAATCCTATAGCTTACTATGTTTTTGTGGAGAATGTATTCGCAACTGATCTTAATGGTGTCGCCATTTATTAGTTGGTAAACTTTTGGCGTGTATTCCATAATGTCGCGTATGGTGGTATGTGTAATCAGCACTCCGTCGCTGACTTCAATTCCGTCTGTGCCAGTATATTCGAGCTGTATGTCCTTGTAATTTCCGCCAGGGTGTACCACGAAGTCGTATTTCATACCTCTGGCATCTGACGAGTAGCGTATGTCGATGTTGTTGTATATGCCGGTGTATTCTACTTTGCGGAATTTACGTACATGCGAAGCCCATTTCGATTCGTCGCTGCCAATGAAATAGTTGCAGTAGTCGGTTGTGGCATCGGAAGGGGATATTTTCTGCGGCTTTTTTGAATTTTTGAAGGCAACCTTGTAGGCATGTCCGCGACCTGTGGGATTGTCGTCGTGCCATTCGTAATCATCGTGTGCGTGCGAGTGGTGCCCCATCTTAATATCGGTAATGTTATAAGTGATACCGTTTTCTTCGACGAACAGCGCACCGTCGTTTAGCTCCATCTTGAAGTTTACGTTTTCGTGCCATTGACCTTTGTTTTCAATGAATTCGTACTGCGCTAACAATTGCTTGCACGACAATGTCGTAGCAAGGATTACTAGTAATAATATGTATTTGCGTATCATCAAAATGTTCCTCTGAAAAAATCGGTTAAAGATAATGATTTTTCTTTGAATGGAAGAAAAAGATTCAAAAAATGTCTCAACCATGCAGAACGGTCTGTCGCAATGTTAATCAAGATGTTAAATTCAATGTGAATTCGTCAGTCGTCAATCCAAAATAAATTTCTATCTTTGTGCCTATGTTTGAATCGATAAAGACGAGATTGGCGAATCGCAGATTGCTGAAGGCACGTGCTGGTGAGACCAGGCGTGTCCGTGCCTGCGGTTTGGAATTGGCTAACAAGGTTGGAATACTGTACGATGCAACCGACGGAGAGCAGTTCGAGGTCGTTCGTAAGTTGCTTTTCAATCTGAAAAATCGTATTCCTGTCGTCAAGGCACTCGGCTACGTGGACAGCGAAGCACTTTCCGATTTCCATATTCAGCCGTTGGAATTTTCGTTTTTCTGTCGAAAAGATTTGGACAGGCTTGGTTTTCCGCCCGAGGAGACTATCGCAGAATTCTGCAACAGCGATTTCGATATTCTGCTTTGCTTTGATATTGAGGAGAAAATTCCACTGTCGTATGTGAAGCTGCGCTCTAAGGCTGGATTCAAGGTGGGGCTATATTCGGAGGCAAATTCCGATTTGCTCGATGTGATGATTAGTCTCGACGAGGAAAATGTTAGCGTTGAGGAACTTGTAAAACAAATGGTGCATTATTTGGAGAATATTAGATATGAATAAGTTTGTAGGAACAGGTGTGGCGTTGGTTACGCCTTTTGATATTAATGGAAATGTCGATTATGTGGCATTTTCGCGTTTGCTTGCAAATGTGGTTGACGGTGGCGTCGACTATGTGCTGGTGATGGGAACAACTGGCGAAACGCCTTGCCTTTCGGCTGAAGAACGCCGTCAGGTTATAGATTTTGCAAAGCGCGAAATCGCAGGTCGTGTGCCGATTATGGTGGGAATGAGCGGTAACAATACTTCTGACCTGCTGGATGCTATCCGTAACTTCGATTTCAACGGAATCGACGGACTTCTGACTGCATCGCCGTTCTACAACAAGCCGGTGCAGAATGGCTTGTACGCGCATTTCGCCCATGTTGCCGAAGTTTCGCCCGTGCCTGTGATTTTGTATAACATTCCTGGACGTACTGGCGTTAACATTTTACCCGAGACAATCTGCCGTCTTGCCCGCGATTTCGAAAACATAATTGCAGTGAAGGAGGCTTCGGGTTCGGTTGACCAGATTATGCGCGTAGTCGAGAACAAGCCCGAACGCTTTACCGTGATTTCTGGCGACGATGGTCTAACGCTTCCGCTTATGGCTGCTGGTGTGAAAGGCGTGATTTCGGTTGTGGCTAACGCATTTCCGCGCGAGTTGTCGCAGATGGTAAGACTTGCCCTCGATGGCGATTTCGAGCAGGCTAGAAAGTTGCATTACAAGTTCCTTCCGACTGTTCGCTTTATGTTTGCCGAAGGCAATCCTGCTGGCGTGAAGGCTTACTTGGCTCAGATGGGCGTAATCCAGAATGTGCTTCGTCTGCCGTTGGTAAACGTCAGCGACGATTTGTACGCTAGGATTGCAGACGATATTATTAGGTTGAAAAAATAATGATTTGTAGCGACGCAATGCATTGCACCGCTACAATTATCCATTATCAATTATCCATTATCCATTTTATGAAAACCGTTGCCTTCTGTACCCTTGGCTGCCGCCTCAATTTTGCCGAGACATCGACAATCTCACGTTTTTTCATTGAGCGTGGGTTTACGGTTGTGCCATTTTCGCAGAAGGCCGACTTTTATGTGCTGAACTCGTGTTCGGTAACCTCCAACGCCAACCGCAAGGGACGCAATGCTGTTGCTCGTGCTCATTCGCTAAATCCAGATGCTATAATAATTGTAACTGGTTGTTATGCACAGCTTAAGCCCGATGAGGTTGCTGCACTTCCAGGTGTTAAATATGTGTTCGGCGTGAACAATAAGGCCGAAATTGAACGAATAATCGACAATGCAGAGACAAACGATGTGTTTGTAAACACTACGCCTCACAACGAAATGAAGACTTTTGTGCCTGCATTTTCGAAGGGTGACCGTACTCGTGCTTTCCTGAAAGTGCAGGACGGCTGCGACTACTTCTGTGCCTACTGTACGATTCCGTATGCTCGCGGACGCAGTCGAAATCCGTCGGTTGCCGAGTGCGTCGAGCAGGTGAAGTCGCTTGCCGCGGATGGAATGAAAGAGGTCATAATTTCGGGTGTTAACATCGGTGACTTCGGCAAGACGACTGGCGAAAACTTTTTGCAACTATTGAAGGCTTTGGCGGCTGTGGATGGCATCGAGCGCTTCCGTATCGGTAGCATCGAACCCGATTTGCTAACCGACGAAATAATAGATTATGTTGCGACCGAGCCGAAGATGATGCCCCATTTCCATATTCCGTTGCAGTCGGGGTGTGACGAGTTGCTGAAACTCATTGGTCGTCGCTACGATACGGCTTTGTATCGCCACAAGATTGAACTAGTGAAAAAACTTATTCCCGATGCTTTCATCGGAATAGATTTGATAGTCGGTGTGAACGGCGAAACTCCCGAAATGTTCGACAAGACGGTCGAGTTTGTCGGTTCGCTCGACATTTCATTTATCCACCAGTTCCAGTATTCCGAAAGGGAAGGCACTAGGGCGTTGAAGTTTACTCCGCGCGTAACTTCTAAGCAGAAGCAGGAGAGGGCTGATGTCATAAAGTCTGTTTGCGAACGCAAGCATCACGAGTTTGTAGAAAAGAATCTCGGTTCGGTGCGGAGTGTGCTTTTCGAGTCGGCAAAGAAAGGTGGCATGATGTTTGGCTATACCGATAATTATATAAGAGTAGCTGTGCCATACGACAAAAGCCTTGTGAATAGGATTTGCCAGGTGCGTTTGTCGGAGATGATTGATGAAGATGTTGTAAAAGCAGAAATTTTGTGAAACGAAATAAATAACAGGTTATGAAAAAAACATTTTTACTGGTAATATTGATTTTGGCGTCGACACTGTCGTTTGCTCAATTCGTTTTGAGTCCAGCCTTGTCGGATGCGATAAAGGACGGAAAGACGGAATATCTGGAAGTGAACGTTTACTTCGAGAATGCCGAATCTATTTCGGATTTAGCGGCGCAGTTCGACAATTACCATGCCGACTTCGATACGCGTGTGAAAGGTGTTACGGCTATGCTTAAACGCAACCACGAAAAGTCGTATGCCAAGTTTATGAGGCAGATAGAACCTCTGTTGAAGGCAAATCCATCGGCAGTGGCAGAAATGAGCGACTTTTGGATTGTAAATGCCGTGAACATGAAGGTTCGTCGCGATGTTATAATGCAGCTTGCAAGTTTTGAGGAGGTGACATATATTGACCTCGATGCTCCTCGTTTCAGGATTGTTGATGGAACATCATTGGTCGAAGCCGACGCTCCGCGTTCGGTTGATGGAGTAGAGTGGGGTGTACGTGCCATAAATGCACCTGCAATGTGGGCTTTGGGTTATACTGGTCGCAATATGCTGATGCTTAGTATCGATACAGGTGTTAACCCCGAACATCCAGCTATTAGCACCAACTATGCTGGCAACTATTTCCCGCAGTCGCAGTGCTGGTATGGTATGCGTCACGAATATCCGCGCGACAATGCTTCGTCGTGTCACGGAACGCACACCACAGGAACAGCAATGGGTCTCGACCGTGCAACCCACGACACAATTGGTATTGCTTACAATGCCAAGTGGATAGCCTGCGACCCTGTTGCAAGTACCGAATCGGAATTGCTTACAGTAAGTCAGTTCTTTACAGTATACCAGTGGGTGTTGAATCCTGATGGCGACGAGAATACAACCAATGATGTTCCGCGTGTAATAAACAACTCGTGGGGTTACGACTATGAGATGGCGACCGAATTCGGAGCTTGCTCGCTTCCCGAAAATTCTATAGTTGAGACATTGGAGGCTGCTGGAATATGTTCGCCGTTTTCGGCAGGTAACGAAGGCCCTGGAGTTTCTACGACAGGTTATCCGGCTATGTTGGCATATAATATAGTTAATCCAATGGCTGTTGCGGCTGTAAATTCTAATAGCGTTGTGGCAAGCTTCTCGAGTCGCGGACCTACGCCATGTGTCGATGAGGAATCGTCGCTGAAGATAAAGCCCGAAGTTTCTGCCCCTGGCGTAAATGTTCGTTCGTGTGTCGGCATGGATGGCTATAACAGCTTGCAAGGTACATCAATGGCTTGTCCGCATGTGTCGGGAGCATTGCTTCTGTTGGCAGAAGCTTTCCCTATGGCTTCGGCAAGAGAACTCAAGGAGGCATTGTACTATTCTGCTATCGACCTTGGCGATGCTGGTGAGGATAATACCTACGGAATGGGCATGATCGATGTCATGGCTGCCTACAATTACCTCTCGAATACTTATACACCAGAGCCACCAATAAGCGAAAATTTCGACATTAGCGTAGAACTTAGCATGTCGTATGGAGGTGTACCTGTGAATTCAGATACAGTAACATGCATGGAGAGTGTTCCTAGAGTTTTTGCAACTCTATATAATAATGGTATTGATGATGCTGGCGATGTGTTGCTGCATGTATATTCTGGTGACAGTCTTATAGCAAGCACTACTTGGAATAATGTTGCTGCAGGAACCGAAGTCCTTTATGAATACGAAATACCCGAAGTGCCTGTACATGGCGGACTTAACGAGTTGAGAGCTGTTGTTTCGTCGATGACATACGGAGTCGAGTGCGATACCTATAATAATAATGCTATGCTGAGGTTCAAAATGTATTATGATACAGATTTCCCGTATGTCGCTGATTTTAATGAAGCAGGTATGTTTGCCGAACATATGCTTGTTGTAGAGAATCCAGATTATAAAAAGACTTGGTCGATGGCTAAATGGGGCGAGAATTATGAGAATAATGCTCTCAGCTATTCGTTCAGGAGCAATACTGTTTCTAATGATATCGACTATGTATATCTTCCCCAGATGACCTTGCCCGATTCCGATTCATTGTATCTTAATTTTGTATATGCATACAAGAAGAGGGCTTCAATCTCACTGAAGGATTCTCTTTTTGTACAGGTAAGTACTGATTGTGGAGAAACTATGCCTCAAACTCTTTGGGCCGAAGGTGGTGCAGGTTTGCTTACACAAGAAGGTAGTTCTGGTTTTCAGTATTATATGCCAGTAGATGTTTCGGAGTTTGATACGGTCTCGGTTTCGCTTGCCGACTTCCGTGGACGTGATGTTTTGGTCGGACTGAAGGTAAAAAATGGAAGAAATTCCGATATTTACATAAGCAAAATTGATGTCAGCAGCGAATGCTTGAACGGGATCGAAGAACAATCGGTATCGGACGAACGCGTTGCAATTAGAGCTTATCCAAATCCTTCGGATGGGTGTGTGAACGTTGTCGTTGCCGAACAAATGACAGGCTCAACTCTTTGTGTATATGATATTTATGGACGTATAGTGAAGAGCTTCGAGATCGGTGCTGCCGATTTTAGAATTGATTTTTCCGATTGCGCCGATGGTGTATATTTTATGCGTGTAGATGGTTCAAATCAGCAAGCAAAAATTGTATTGTTAAAAAAGTAGCAAAAAATTTTGGAGTTCGGAAAATTGTTAATATTTTTACGGCTTGATTAAATTTGGTAAAATATGAATAGAAGAATTTTAAGTACGGTGTCGATGCTAGCAATTTTTGTGGCATTGTCCTTTTTGTTCACGGCTTGTCCAAGTGACAAAACTCCTCCCACTATTTATTTTTTGGCAGATGATGGCGAAACAATTGACAAGAAAGGGGATACTACAGTTTTGCTGTACACAAAGTATGAAGACCCAGGGTGCTATATAGAAGACAATGCAAGTTTAAACGAAAATATACAGGTTACTTCCGATTTAGAGTCTGTTCTTCCGATTGAGAAGAAGGTAGCATCCCATATGGGTGAAGTCAAGAAGACTGGTGAATATATTATTACTTATTCTGCAACCGATGAGGAAGGCAATGTTGGAACAAGGCAAAAGAAAATTACCTGCAAGAATATAAGTGACATATATTCAGGAACGTATTTTACAAAGCGTGATGAAATTTCTTCGGGACTTGGCTTGAGTGTGTGCCGTGATACTTCGTACATTTCAACAATTTCTGCATCGCAGACAGTTGCAGGTAGGATGAGATTCTCGAAGGTGGCTTGTCATGAGTACAATGGAAAGAAGGTTTCGTTCAAGGTGGATGCTGATCTTTATTCTCCAACTTGGTCGCCAAGGGATATATCGGCTCAGATAGGTTATCTCGGCGGTGAGGGCGGCGAT
>CADARW010000065.1:24531-26023 GCA_902790405.1 uncultured Bacteroidia bacterium | reverse complement strand
GCCGACTACTACGACAAGGCTTTCGCCAACTGCCCGAAAATCAGCACGCCAAAACGTGCCGACAAGACCACTCACACTTTCCACCAATATGTTGTTCGTCTCAATGGCGTTGACCGTACCGCACTAATGGAACACCTGAAGGAAAAAGGAATTGCATCGGCAGTTTACTACCCTATCCCATTGCACAAACAGAAAGCATTTCAGGGGTTCAAGTCTGACCCGAACGCATTCCCCGTCACCGACAAACTTTGCGAATCGGTAATGGCTCTGCCTATGAACACCGAACTCAACGAAGAAACACTGAAATACATAACCGATTCGGTTCTCGAATTCGTGAAATAAATTCATCACGATGAAAGTTGCAGTCAGAATATTACTAATCACTACGATAGCGGTATTTAGCTGCAATTTTTCGTTTTCGCAGTTCATCAAGATGGACGACCGTGTGATTATCGCCGGCTACGTCCTCGACGAAGAAACAGGCAAACCATTAATTTTCACCAACATATCCATCCGACACAGTCGCGAAGGCACAATAAGCGACACGGCAGGCTACTTTGCATTGTCTGCAAAAATGTACGACACCATACGCTTCTCGATGCTCGGCTACGAACGCAAGCACGTTGTAATCGATGAAAAAGCTGTTGACCGTACAGAACCGTTGATTGTCAAGATGAAAACCGAAGCATATATGCTTCCGACCGTTGACATTTTCGAATGGCGCTACAACCAGCTGAAATACGAAGTAACCACCATGAACCTGCCCGACGACGACTATGTATATGCCCAGCAGAACTTTCCTGTAAAACAAAAAGCCATCAATTTTTACAACAATACTCCAACCACAGGCGCAGGACTTACATTTAGCCCCATTACAGCGTTATACGAAGCCTTCAGCAAGGAAGGAAAGGAACGGAGAAAGCTCGCAGAACTTCAACAGAAAGACCAAGTAAGCCAGCTAATCGAGGAACGTATAACTACAGTACAAATTATGGAACTTACAGGTTTTACAGAACTAGAAACTAGCAGATTTCTCGACTGGTGCGATTTTTCAGCAGAGTTTATCAACAGCATGAACGCTTACAATTTCATTATGGTTGTAAAGCACAAGGCCGAGCAATACAAAAAATTGAACCGTAGCGACAAGAGCGGAAAGATTTACCTTGAATAATAAGGCTAGCAGGCAAAAAGAAGAAAAGGCTGAAAGTCATTATGGCTTCAAGCCTTTTAGACTTCGAGCCTTCATGCCCATAAAAAAATCACAAATCCCAAATCATAAATCCCAAATTTGTTTTATCTTTGTGCATTATTAACGTCAATTTTTTGTCTTATGATAAGATTTTATTATTTAATTATCGCAACAGCAACAGCAATGCTGATGTCAATCGCTGCAAATTCGCAGCAGGTTGTAAACGAAAACTTTGAGTCGTACGATGCTGGCTCGTATATGTCAACCGTAGCAGCTCCACAATGGGAAATGTGGGGGACTGGC
>CADARW010000065.1:15628-24494 GCA_902790405.1 uncultured Bacteroidia bacterium | reverse complement strand
AGCGAAGAACAGGCTCATGGAGGAACCAAATCTATGAAAGTATACATAGATAGCAATAACACCGAAACCGATGTTATCCTCAACATGAACGACCTCACTACAGGACGCTATAGAGTTGAATTCTACATGTACATCCCTACAGGACACACTGGCTACTACAACATTCTACAGGACTTCAACGGTCAAAACTCCAAATGGGGCATCCAGTTGACATTCAACGATGGCACAGTCACAGTCGATGCCAACCAAAGCCAGTACACACATTCGTACACTGCTGACTCGTGGACAAAAATTCAGCATTTTGTTGACCTTGACAACGACTGGGTTGATTTTTATATAAACGATGAACTTGTAATCTCTTACCGATGGAGCAGAGGTACAAATGCAGGCGGAGTCAACAAACTTGATGCTATCGACTTCTACTCGCACACAGCCAACAACCAAGCTGGACTTTACTACATAGATGACCTTGTAATTGAACAAGTTCCTGCTCCTGCAGCACCAACAAACCTCACTGCCACAGTACAAAACGAAAGCGATGTCGTACTTAACTGGGAACCTGCTGATAACGTTCAACTTGTTTATTACTCAATTTTGCGTGACCACGAAGTTGTTGCCACAACTACGGAAACCACATACACCGATACTCATGTTTACCCTGGTTCATACGAATATAATGTACAGGCATACTGTGGAGCAGCAATCGGCTATTCAAATACATCCAACTCCGCACAGGCTGTTATAGAAGGTAGCGTTGAAAGAGAATTCGTACTCGCCGAAGCATTCTCGTACAAAAGTTGTCCACATTGCCCATACGCAGCCAAGGCGCTTGACAATATGGAAGCTGCTGGTTTAGACATAATTGTTCTAGACCATCATATTACAGATACTTATGGATATACAGTATCTTACAACCGTTTCAATTATTGGAAAAATAAAGACAATATGTTTGGTGAAAACTATGGCTTTGATGGTACTCCATCAGCTGTTTTCGACGGATACCTCGGATTGGGAGGTGCGGCAGATGACGTAACACAAATGCAAGAAGCATACACTTATTACTTCAACTATGTAAAGAACATCAATTCTATCTATAACCTTACCGCAGAATTGACACAAACAGAAGTGGGAAGCAAGACTTTCACATTGAATGTTACCGCTGAAAAACTTTCGGAATACTTTGGAGATGATCAAATAGTGGTAATGGCTGCTCTCGCAGAAGATATAAACTACAACTGGGGCGTAGCTCACAAAATAAGCAACCTCGTCCGCGTTATTTACCCCAGTGCAGACGGCTCTGTTGCAACTTTCGATGAAAACAACCAGTTCAGCACTAGTTACACGATCACCGTAAGCGATGACTATGACATTACAAAGTGCAAGGTTGTCGTTTGGGTTGAAAACCACACTCAAGGCCGCGTAATGCAATCGAAGAGATTCTTGGTCAGTGACTACTATGTAGGTGATGTTGCAGAGGAAAATGTTGTAAACAGCATCTACCCCAACCCATCAGAAGGCATGTTCAACATCAGTGGTGAAAACATCGAAAGCATTGAAGTTTACGACATTACAGGCAAACTCGTAATGCAGCAGCAGGTTAATGCCAACAATACAACTATCGACCTAACAAACAAAGCAAAGGGCGTTTACACTTTGAAGTCGTACAACGGCAACAATGTAAGCGTCAGCAAACTTATTGTAGAATAAAAACTTTAAAATGAATTTTGACGTAAAAGAAATCAGGAAAGACTTCCCGATACTTTCAGAAAAGGTTCATAACAAGCCGCTTGTCTATTTCGACAATGCAGCAACATCACAAAAGCCGCGAATAGTAATCGACACGATAGCCGAATACTATTCGCGCTTCAATTCGAACATCCATCGCGGTGTGCACTACCTCAGCAACTTCGCCACCGAAGCCAACGAGCGTGCCCGCGAAACCGTTCGGAAATTCATAAATGCTAGTTCCACCGAGGAAATTATCTTCACTCGCGGAACTACCGAATCCATCAACCTTGTGGCATATTCGTTTGGCGAAACTTTCATCGGCGAAGGCGATGAAATCATCGTTTCCGAAATGGAGCACCACTCCGACATCGTGCCGTGGCAACTTCTCTGTGACCGCAAAAAGTCCATTATCAAGGTTTTGCCATTCGATGACAACGGCGTTCTTGAAGTCGGAAAACTGGAATCGCTGATTACCGACTGCACAAAAATCGTCGCCGTAACGCAAATTTCCAACGTTCTCGGCACGGTAAATCCGATAAAGGAAGTCATCGACATCGCCCACAAGCATGGTGTTCCAGTTCTTATTGACGGTGCACAAGGCGTACAGCATACAAATGTCGATGTTCAGGCTCTCGACTGCGATTTCTATGTGTTCTCGGGACACAAGACATACGGTCCTACCGGCGTTGGCGTACTTTACGGCAAAAAATCTCTACTCGAACAGATGGTTCCATATCAAGGTGGCGGCGAAATGATTGAAAGCGTAAGCTTTGCAAAAACGACATACAATGTACTGCCGTTCAAGTTTGAAGCAGGAACACCAAACTACATCGATGCCATAGCCCTCGAAAAGGCGATTCTGTACATACAAAACATTGGCATTCCCGAAATTGAAGCCTACGAAAAACAACTTCTCGACTACGCCACCGAACAAATTTCGCAGTTCGACTGGGTGAGAATAATAGGTACTGCTCATCACAAGGCAAGCCTTATTTCGTTCATTATGGATGGCATACACTTCTCCGACGCCGGCATTCTACTCGACCAACTCGGCATTGCAATACGCACAGGTACACATTGCGCCGAACCTGCAATGCAACATTTTGGCATTACGGGAACAGCTCGCGCATCGTTCGCTTTCTACAACACAATGGAAGAAATTGATGTCTTCATCAACGGATTAAAACGAATAAAATCAATGTTTTAAATGAAAGCCGACTTGTTTTTCATAGTAAATCCGAACTCAGGCAACGACAAGGGCAGAATCTGGAAGGAAATTCTAGCATACCTTGACGAAAAAGGCATCCAATACGGTCACTATCTCACAAAATCGGCTGGCGATGCCATTGTCAACATTCCGCGAATTCTCGCCGAAGGATACCGGAACCTTATTGTGCTTGGTGGCGACGGCACTACCAACGAGGTTGTGAACGGAATTTTCTCGCAGACCGAAGTTCCCTATTCCGAAATTTGCCTTGGCTCAATACCCATGGGCACTGCAAACGACTGGAACCGCTACTACGGCTGGGAAAACGATTACAAGGCTTCAATCGAGCGACTTCTCAAGCACAACATAACCAAGCAGGACGTCGGCGTTGTAACATTTACTGAAAACGGAGAACGGAAAACAAAATATTTCATCAACAGCATTGGTTTCGGATTCGATGCCGAAATTGTGAAAATGACAAACGAACTTTCGCACGAACAGCGCGGCAAGGAAATAACCTACTTGCTCAGTCTGCTCAAATGCCTGCTCAAATGTAAAAAGCGTAATGTCACAATCGAAGCCGAAGATTTCAAGTTCAGCAGCAAAGTGCTTTCAATCAGCATTGCAAACGGAAAATTTTCAGGTGGCGGAATGCAACAGACACCCGATGCTATAATAAATGACGGAGCATACGACATTTCCATCTTCGGCGACATCGGCAAGTTCTTTGTTATAAGGAATGTAAACCGTCTATACAACAGCACTATAAAGCAAATAAAAAACAATAATGTCGTTTTCGCTCGCACCGAAAACAGCATCAAAGTAACCTACGAATGTCCCACTTTTGCCGAAACCGACGGCGAAATCATCGGCGACAGTCCATACGAAATTTCAATGATTAAGGGAGGATTGAACGTAATTGACTGAATTACCGTTTCTTCATCCAGTCGTACCTAATATAATATCCCAAAGTAATCCTTCCTGCCATCTGCCAACGACGATTGTCGTCAACAAGCTTGTCATCAACATTTATGTCCGAATATGTGGGATTTGTAGAAACAATTTGCCGAGTATCTCTTGAAACGCAATAATATCTTGCGCCAATATTCATATCAAACGAAACGACATTCTTTATATTTAACTGATAACCAATCAACAACAAAAGCGAGAGGTTGTCAAGCCTGACATTGGCTCTGTAGTATGGATAATTCACATTATGATAAACCGAGCGCCCGTAATCGTAAATTTGCAAATCGTAAGCCCAGGAATGGCTGTAATCGACAATAGCCTCGTAGTACAAGCCAAACGGAGCTATCCAGTAGTAGCCTTTAAGTATTTCCGATTGAACTGTAATTAGATACATCCTTGCTCCCAAAGCCACTTCAAAACCATTGAACTTCACCTTGCTTGGATAGCCAAACCAATCATTTTCAAAGTATTGACCTTTGAGGCTACCATCATAAAAATTATCGAACTTACGATATGCAAGTTCTGATGTAATGCTGAACATTGAAGAAACCGGCTTTTCAAGTCCGACATTGGGATTGAAAAAGAACTTGAACGGGCGGACTTTTACCAAAGTATTGTCAAAAAACTGGGCTTTCGCCTGAAACATGGCAAAAACACACAATAATATGACAATACATTTTCTCATGTTTTATGGTTTATGTTTTCTGTTTTTTCTTCTTTGCTGCCGGGAACAATACATTGTTGAGAATCAACCTGTAACCCGGTGAATTTGGATAAAGCGACAAGTCGGTCTTTTCATCGCCAACATAGTGTCGATAATCTTCTGGGTCGTGACCGCCGTAGAAAGTCCACATTCCCTGTCCGTACTCACCGTGAATGTAGCGGGCTTCGTTCATCGACTTGTTTTCGCCCATTATCAACACGTTAGGCTTTACCAAATCGCGTTTGAAGGCTGTTGTCTGTCCCATAAAGCCGTGAATGAGAGCCGCATGGTTCTGGCAGAGCATTGTAGGAACAGGATCCCATTTGGCCGAAAACTCAAACAGCGAGAAATAATCCTCATTTGTACCTGAACGTTTCGACTGAGTTACATCTATGTCGGAAAACTCGTACTCGTATGGATTTGTCTTTACCGTAAAGTTCTGGAAAGCAAGGCAGTTATCGTAGTCCAGCTTCTGCTGTGCATTAGGGTCCATGCCGTCGCCATCGAACATATATTCGCAAATGTCGGTATTGGCAGCGGCAAGTGCAATGTCGAAAGTATCAGTGGCAGCGCACATCGCAAACATAAAGCCACCATTGAAAACATACTGCTTAATTGCCAAAACCACAGCCAGTTTCAATTTTGAAACCTTGCTGAAACCAAGGTTTGCAGCTTCTTCTTCGCTCAACTTCTGCCTTTCCTGATACCACTGCATACGGGCATAAGAAGCATAGAACTTTCCATACTGACCTGTAAAGTCCTCGTGGTGAAGGTGAAGCCAGTCGTATTCAGCAAGTTTGCCCTCTATGATTTCGGTATCATAAATCTTGTCATATGGAATTTCGGCGTATGTCAATGCCAAAGTCACGGCATCGTCCCAGGGCTGCGAAATAGGTGGCGTATAAACGGCGATTTTCGGTGCTTTTTCCAACTTTACTGCATCCTGATTGACCGATGGAGCCGAAATGTCGTTGAAAATGGCATTTTTCTGTGCATCGGCAATAATCTCGTACGACACATTTCGCAAAATGCATTCGCGTTCGGCCTCTGACGAGAAGCCGATTATGAAACTTCCGCCACGATAGTTGAGTAGCCACCACGCTTCAAGTCCCTGCTCCAGCGACCAGTAGGTAAGTCCGTAGGCCTTCAGATGGTCGGTCTGCGAATCGTCCATCGGAATGAGCATATAAGCGCAATTCCCTGACAGCGAGAACACAAGCATCAACAATATTACAACAAGCTTTTTCATTGTTTCATTCCGCCAATAAGTTCAGAAATATCCTTTACACCATATTTTTCGCAGTAAAGTTCGATTCCGTCAAGCACGCGCATTGTTGCATCGGGATATAGGAAGTTAGCTGTTCCAACCTGAATGCACGAAGCACCGGCAAGCAGGAATTCAATTGCATCGTCGGCGGTAACGATTCCGCCAAGTCCGCATACTGGAATCTTCACATTCTGAGCAACTTGCCATACCATACGCACTGCTATCGGCTTTATTGCAGGTCCCGACATCCCACCGGTTATAGTCGAAAGTTTCGGACGGCGAGTCCTTACATCGATTGCCATTCCCAAGAAGGTATTGACCAGCGAAACCGAATCGGCGCCAGCATCTTCAACAGCCTTGGCTATTGATACAATGTTGGTTACATTTGGCGAAAGCTTTACCATCAAGTGCTTTCTGTATGCCTTGCGCACTGCTGCTACGACTTCTCCAGCCGATTTCGGATCAGTGCCAAAAGCCATACCGCCTTCCTTCACATTAGGACACGAAATGTTAAGCTCGATGGCTGGGATATTTGGCAGTTCCCCTACCCGACGCGCCGTCTCTACATAATCTTCAACGCACGAACCGCTTACATTTACAATGACATTGGTTTTCAAGTCCTTCAACTGCGGATAAGTTTCCTTGCAGAAATAATCCACGCCCTTGTTCTGAAGTCCGACAGCGTTCAACATTCCCGAAGCGGTCTCGGCCATACGCGGATAAGGATTTCCTTCGCGATGATGCAAGGTCGTTCCCTTTACCACAAAGCCGCCAAGTCGTTCAAGGTCAACGAAATCGGCATATTCCAATCCAAAGCCGAAAGTTCCCGATGCTGTCATCACGGGATTCTTCAGCTTCAATCCGTTAAAATCTACATTCAAGTTTACCATAGCAATTGTTTTACATTAAACACTGGTCCTTCGGTGCATACGCACTTGTGACCTTCCTTGGTATTCTGTACGCAACACAGGCAAGCACCGATTCCGCAGGCCATCTTGTTTTCGAGCGAAACCTCGCATTCGACATTGTGTTCCAGCGCCCATTTTGCAAGCGCACGCATCATTGGTTCCGGTCCGCAGGCAAGAATTTCGGTATATGGAAAATTCTCCGCCTTGAAAATCGAATGGTCCATTACGGTTCCCTTCTCGCCGAAACTGCCGTCGTCGGTCGCATAGAACACATTGCCATACTGCTCGTAAACCTCCTTGCGCAAAATATTCGACTTACTGCGGTATCCGAGCAGAATGTCGGGACGGAATCCGAACCTCTGCATATACCTTGCCGTGAACAGCAACGGAGCCACACCGACACCGCCACCAACTAACAGCACCCTGCCCGACAGCGGCAACGCAAAAGTATTGCCAAGCGGGAAAACAACGCTTATCATATCGCCCAGCTTAGCATTGGCAAGTTTGCCAGTACCTTCGCCGGCGACCTTCACCAACAGCTTGATGGTCTGCTTGTCGTAATCGACATCGTGGATGCTTATTGGACGGCGGAGGAAAGTTCCAACCGAATTGTCAATCTTGACTTCGGCAAACTGTGCCGGCATTATCACTGGCAGTGCGTCCTCGCTCTGCAAGGTGAGCATAAAGAACGAGCCGCCGATTTTTTCGTTTCCTACAACGCGCAAATCTCTGATTACCTTGTTGCTCATATATTATTCTCCTTTGTTTTCGTATCTTTACACTGAACTGAAATTTCTACATTACATTTACCCAAATCGTAAAAATAATTTGAGACAAAGTTAACGATTTTTTTCGAATGTGGAGATAGAAGATAGATGCTTGTAAAAAGTTTAAATAATGTAACCAAATTTGGTTATTATGATGTTGAAAACTAAGATTTGATGGAGCAGATTCCAAAGTTGGAGGGAATGTGGAAAGAATTAGAAATGAGGATGTTTAAGCGGGTAAGTGCGCAACCTTTAGCTTACTGCCATAGCAGTAAATCCGCCACGACAAGTTTAGATGCAATGTTTTGCGCCTGTACGAAAATGCATCATATATCTACATAGAAAATATTTATGGGAAAAGTGACAAAATAGACATGTATAATTATGGAAAAAGTGACAAAACAAATCTCTGTATTTATGGAAAAAGTGACAAAATGAGCGTATAAAACCATAGAAAAAGTGACAATAATTTTTGTAATACAAAATAAATCAGTACTTTTGCATCGCGATAAAAACAAAGAAATATGTTAGAACGTAAGTTTTCACAATTTTTAGAATCATTTCTTTCGGAAGAACAGAACAAAATTCTGCTTGTAAATGGAGCAAGACAGATAGGCAAGTCGTATATAATCAGACATATAGGCCGAAAACTTTTCACCAATTACATTGAAATAGATTTGCGTGCCGATAGTGAAAATGAAAGGGTTTTTGCTGGAGTGACCGGGCTGGATATTTTTTATATGCAATTGAGTGCATTTGCTGGCAATAAGCTTGGCAACAAAAAAAATACTCTCATTTTCCTTGACGAGATACAAGTATATCCGCAATTGTTGACTTTATTGAAATTCCTAAACCAAGATGGAAAATACACTTATATTGCAAGCGGTTCACAACTAGGCATAGCATTGGCGCAAACTCCATCGGTTCCTCTTGGCAGTGTGGTTATTAAGCAAATGTACCCGCTTGATTTGGAGGAATTCTTTTGGGCGATGGGGGTTGGCAAAGAAGCCTTGGAGTCTGCTAGTAAACTTTTAAGTGACGGAAAATCGTTGCCAGAACCTCTCCACAATCATTTTATGCGTCTTTTCCATTATTATCTGTTGACAGGAGGTTTGCCTGATGCTGTAAATCAGTTTGCAAAGGACAAGAATATCAGTAAGATGCGAGATATACAGCATGATGTTCAGTCGCTCTATGGTATTGATGCTTCGCAATATGACAAACAAAACCGTTTAAAGATACGGCGTATTTATGACTCCATTCCTTCTAATCTGGAAAATAAGAAAAAGCGTGTCGTCGTAAGTAAGATAGAAAACA
>CADARW010000065.1:0-15621 GCA_902790405.1 uncultured Bacteroidia bacterium | reverse complement strand
TGATTATGAGGACGAGTTTGACTATTTGATACAGTCTGGCATTGCTTTGCAGGTTGATGCAATCAGCAATCCTCGTTTTCCGTTATTGCAATCTGTAAAGAAATCTCTTTTGAAATTGTATCTTAACGATGTAGGCATACTTACGGCTCTGCTTTACCAAAATAACATTAATGCCATTCTGAATGACGAATTGAGCGTTAATCTTGGAACAGTATATGAATCGGTTGTTGCGCAAGAACTAAAGGCGCATGGTTTTGGTTTGTACTATTACGATAATAAGCAGCATGGTGAAGTCGATTTCCTAATTGACAATTTCGACACACTGTCTGTTGTTCCTATCGAGGTAAAATCTGGCAAGGACTATTATGTGCATAGTGCTCTCAACCATTTTGTTTCCAATGAGGAATATGGAATACATAAAGGCATTGTTCTGTCGAATAGCCGTGAAATTGAGAGCATCGGCAAAATTACATATATGCCTGTTTATTATGTGATGTTTTTATTCCCAAACGGGAATTAATGGTCATACTAAGACAATAGGAAGATTTAATGGGGCAGATTCTGAGGTTGGAGGGAATGGTGGAGAGAATTAGAAATGATGATGTTTAAGATATGCTTATACAAGATGGTTATACCGCATGGACTTAAATATTTTCAAAATTTGTTCTTTGGGGTCGTACCATATACGCTTAGGAATCTTCACTTTTTCGCCACAATTCGGACATGTCCATTTTGCTTTGTAATTATCTATATTCATTTGGCAGTGGCATTTCTTACAATATGGATCTTCTGTCCAAATGTCAAGTTCAGAGAATATATATTGCTCATATTCCTCATTGGTTTCTCGATTAGAAGATTCTAAATAATTATATATCTCATCTGGAATATAGCGACCTCCCAAATTAAATTTCCAAAGAACGCCACAAATTTCTACAAAGCCATATTCTGCAATTTTATTAGGATGTGGTGAACATATAAAATATTTTGGGTATGTGATTTTAGGCTTTTTGGCAAAGAAAATTTGGCGGAAAAGCACTAATATCAGACTTATAAAAATTACTATGACGATTAGCCATCCAATCCATCTTTTATCAAAGAATTCTATAATAGGTTTTGCAAATCCTAAATCTAATGCTAATCCAATAATTTCAAGTATATGATCTTTAATCCATTTCATATTTGCATATTCTTATTCTTTAATCAAATTTCAATTTAGGCAGTCCCTTAACGATTTCCACGGTTTGAACACTAACATTTATAACACTTAATAGCAAGTCGAGAATGTACCGTTCATTGTTGTGCTCCCTGCCCCAGTCGTTGCAGTCGTTCTTTATGTGCGAATCCTTGTCGGTGGTGACTTGGTAGCGTTCCATTATCCATTCGATGGCGGACTTGCCGTTGACAACATACTGGTAGGCTTCGGCTGGTATGTTCTTCAGTGTGATGTACTCGTTGTAGATGATTTGCGACTTGTCGGTCTTGGAGGGGAAACGCATCTTCTGGACATCGAACACTTCGCGCTGCTTGCCGTAGAGTGTGTAACTCTCGGCTGCCATATCCATTTCGGACGGCGTTAAATCAATCGAGCGTGCAATGCCCGATGTTTCTATTTCCACATCGGCACAAGGCTCTACATTCTCGTAGTTGAGGTGCAAATCTGCCAACTTGCGACCAGCATCCATAAAAGCCTTGAACTCGGCAGCGGTTTCAACAATAGGAATGCGTGGCAATGACTTCTTTAAATCTGCTTCGAATGTGGTACGATAATCTTCTGAATGAAGTATGCCGTAAACATAATAGAAAATGTCTTCCTTAGAAACTGGTTTAGACTTACCCTTGAAGCCGTAACGAGTATTGATTTCCTTTTGAATGTAATCGGTAACACCATCGTGACGAAGGTAGCCGTTTTCATCGAATCCTAATTTCTTATAATCTAATTCTGCATTTGAAAATAAGTCCAACTGGATGTGCTTGGAAGTATTTTCCTTTTTCTTTATCCGCTTATTGAAATCTTCTTTGGATTCGTACCAGTAGAGAGGGAAACATTGTGTTGTAGCGATTGTATGTAAATCTGGAATTGAGTCGGTTATTAGAATGGAAAAATTATTATCCCCAATACTTGACATGCAGATTACTAGATTTTTGTAGTTAGAAGTTGGGAACATATTAGAAATTCCAGCCACATCATTGAGAACTAACTTATCAAAATATAGATTTTGTTTGCAAAATGGACGATATAAACCAATACTCATATATTTTGTATCAAATATATGTACTTTGTTTTTTATAATATCGTTTTTATAAGCACGACTCCAACTTATTTTAGTTGCGTCCGTATTAATAAATGATTCTATTTTAATATCATTGCTTTTTAAGGCTTCATGAAATGCTAACCTTTGTTGATTATAAAAGCTATCTGATATTTTCATAGATTTCAAACATCTTTCTTTTGAAAAATTATATGCCCAAGGGTCACGAGAAGTACCAACGCCACGCGCATAAACTGGTTCAAACCAAGTAACCGTGTTCGATTTGTTATCCTTGTCTCCTACAATGACATACTCTTGAAATGTATCGCACCTTTGTGAAATCCAGTCGCCGTTATTGCTTGGTGTAAGGATTGTTTCGCCAAAGTCTTTGGATAATACAGAACCGATATTTTGAATTTTTTCAAGTTTCTGTTCGCGAGTAAGGTAGTCGCCAATATCGAGGTAATGAATTGTGGCTTTTTCCTGCTCCTTGTCAGGATTGCTGACTAAAATGGTAATTGTTACAGGTGTGCGAGTTCCTTGCCCAAATACATTGTCTTTTTCTTTTCGACGCAATTCGCCAGAAGTTCTTGCATTTCCACGGAGATTGAAAACATAAATGTCGGTAAATTCCTTTTCTATGCATTTGCGGAATCCTTCGGAACTATTGCCATCGAGCCAACTGCCATTAGAAATAAAAGCGACTATGCCACCTTGTGTGTTGTTTTCGTGAATGCGGTCCGATGCCCAGCGGAATGCCTTTATGTAACTGTCGTACAATGAGTTCTTGTTTGTAGAATCGGTAGATTTGGCGTATGTTTCGGCAATTCTGCCGTCAAGGACTTCGTACTTGAGGTTCTGAGCATTGTCGTTGGCGGATTTCTGTCCCACCGAATAAGGCGGATTGCCAATGATAACACGGATTGGCAACTGCTTCTGGCGGTTTATCTGCTCGGTGTTTTCCTTAAAGTAACCTTCAATCTTGAGTTTGCCCTGTCTGCTTTCCGTAAGCTGGAAAGTGTCGGTAAGGCAGATGTTGTCGTACGGTAGATAATCCTTGTGAGTGACAATATCGTTGTAAACACTTTCTATATTTACATCGGCAATATAGTATGAAAGGAGAACGATTTCGTTGCAATGTATTTCGTTGAGGTACTTGTATTCCAAATCTTCGTCGGAAATTCCGTGCTGTTTCAGATATGTCAATGTCTGGGTAATGAAAGTTCCTGTTCCTGTAAAGGGGTCGAGGATATTAACGCCACGGTCTTTCAGCGACAAGCTGAATTCCTTTTTCAGAACATCGTCAACACTCTTTATAATGAAATCGACACAAGCAACTGGCGTATATACTATGCCTAATTGCTCTACGGTCTTGGGGAAGGCATTCTTGAAAAACTTTTCGTAAAGAGTCTTGATTGTGTCCTGCTTGTCCTTTGCAGTTTTCAGCGAACCGCATACTTGCGAAACATTGTCGTAGAACCTGTTCAATACTTCTCTGTCCTTTATGAATGCTTCGTCTTGAATGGTATCAATTATGGATTGGAAACTCTTGCTTACATTATTGTTGGTGGCAAAATGATAATCGGGGAACAAAGCATCGAACACGGGTTTTGTAATAAGTTGCTGGGCAAGGAATGTAATTGCCTGCTCGCGGTCGATGGACGGATTTATGTTCTTCTGTAAACTCTTTACAAAAGCATCAATTTCGGCAGAGTATTTGCCGTTGGCAACCAATTCGTTGAGTCGGGCAATGAAGTTGCGGGCGACATCACCGACCTTTGCCGACCATTTTTCCCAATAGAAGCGGTCGCCAACCTTATCGACCATTCGGGCATAGAGTTTTTCCACGAAGTCCATAGAAAATTCAAGCGATGGACCTGCGGTTGTGCCACCTTTGCCTTTGCCACTTCCAGAGCCGCCTGTTCTGCCAGTGCCTGTTTTTGGCGGTCGTGGTGTTGAAACAACAACATGGCGGTAATTGTGGGAACTTAACTCGGCAGCAAGGCGTTCATCGTGAGAGCGCATTGCATTGAGGATAGTCCATACCTTCTGGTATCTTTTGTTGTTGTCAAGTTCCTTGTTAGCATCAACGCCAATAGGAATTACAACAGGGACAATGATATAGCCGTATTTCTTGCCAGCAAACTTACGCATCACACGACCAACGGACTGGACAATAGTAATCATAGAATCTTTTGCCGCCAAGAAAATGGCAGCATCCAGAGCAGGAACATCAACACCTTCGCTAAGGCAGTTGACATTGCAGACTATATTGCTGCGACGCTCTTCGGGTTCAAATTTTTCACGCAGAATCTCAAGGTTCTTGTTCCTTTCGCTCGACGGCATATCGCCACTGACATAAGTGGCCTTTACATCAACCAACGCATCTATGAAGTCTTGCGAATCTACATCGTCTTCCAATGCCAACTTGTATATGTGCGGAACATCTTCGAATGCGCTATAAACTTCGGTAGCACAATATGTTCCTTCCTTAGTCTTTGCATATCGCCTGACATTGTCGCAAAATGCAATGGCAGTATGCATAGGTTTCAGCATATCTTCATCTTCGGCGAAATCGTTTTGGTTGGCGAAGAGCAACTGTTTGCTCATAGCACTTACCGAACCTAAAATCATTGCCTGCTGTTCGGGTGTCATGTGATGTATCTTCTCATCATCGCTACGGTCTTGGTTCTGCTGGTCAACATAAGCCTTGTATGCATTGAGCAGTTCGGTACTTGCGTGTGCCTCGTCAATTGTAAGTACAATAACCTTATAATCTGTCAGAAGTCCTTTCTGAACAGCGGAGCCGAAACCGAGTGTATGGAACTGCTTACCAAAGATTTCTTCGTTATCCATCGAGTAAAG
The DNA here is from genome assembly GCA_902790405.1 of uncultured Bacteroidia bacterium. Classification (GTDB taxonomy): domain Bacteria; phylum Bacteroidota; class Bacteroidia; order Bacteroidales; family ML635J-15; genus Bact-19. The sequence goes on along the minus strand of CADARW010000065.1, from coordinate 10,507 downwards.
CAAATCATCCTTTATGGTTGCAAGGTTTTTGCTGGCGTCATTATAGATTTTCGGAGTAGCAGTCATATACAAGCGGTGGGTAGCCTGTATGAAATTGCCATCGTGGATTTTTGTGAAATAACTGTCATCCTTGCCACTTATTGTAACGGCTGCTGTTCGGTGTGCTTCGTCGCAAATAACCAAGTCGAATCTGCCAAATTCTCCATTGGATTTTTTTAGAATTTGTTCTTGTGCTTTGCTTACAACTTCTATGCTTTGGTAGGTGGAAAAGCAAACTAATAGCCCATCGTGGTCTTTGTATCGTTCAATTTCCTTAACAACAGATTCGGTGTCGGTGCAAGAACGGATTGGCAAGTCGCTCAAAGATTCCATCATATAATCTTCTTCGTTGTCGCCGAATAGTATCTTGCCAGCAGTATTGTCGGAACATATACAAACGGCCTTGATTGGTTTTTCGGAGTTGGCAAACCAACTGTTCAAAGATTGACCGACTAATGCGATAGATGGAGCAAGGAACAAAACAAGTCCCTTGTTGTTTAACATCTGCTGAGTTATAAATAAGGAAGTTAAGGTTTTGCCTGTTCCGCAGGCCATAATCAGAGTTCCACGTTCATTGTCCTTGTAATGTTGTAATGCGGATTCTATAATTGGCTTCTGATAATCGTATGGAGACGCTTTAGTACGTAGTGCAGCATCACCATTTTTGCCGTTAACAAGTGCCTCCCAATCTACTTGGGAATTGTCGAGAGTTTGTAAACTTACTCTAGTAACAACTGGATTTTGGTTTTCAAAAGTTTGTTCTGCATTTTTTCCGTACTTGTTTGTGGTTGAAATCCACATACGACCAGAAAAAGTAATATCGTTTCCTGCCTTGTCCTTGAATTTACGAGAACTATTTGCAAGAAACGAATCGACAGCAGATTTCTGAATTACAGTCTGGTCATCGTAACATTTACATTGAATAGCCCAATAGCCACCATTATCATCTAAAGCGACTAAGTCTATACCGAGGTCTTGTTTGCCCAATGTAGCGGTACATGGCGAGTCTGCCCACATCCAAACTTTAGTAAAAATGTTTTTGTAAGTAGGGTCTGCAAGAAGCCAACGCTGCATAAGTTTTTCAAACTTTTCGCCTTTCAATTTCTGAGTATAGGCAGTATTTCTGAATAAGTCTAAAACTTCTTTTATAGTCATATCTTGATATGATGTATGTTAAAGACACAAATTTATTGTATTGGGAAATACATTTTTTAGTCTTTGGAAATAATTATACACATTAAAATGTGGATTGGGTGGTTTGAAAAAACAATAATATCGATGTTTTCAATCTTGACAACTCTTACAAAAGGAAAATAGAAAGGAATGTATTATTTTCGTGTGTTTATTATGATATTGCACAATAACGTTGGATACTGTTTATATAGTTTCGTGCAAAGTATAAATTTGTTAAGCTGTTTTTTCTTATGGTTTGTTTATTTAGGTAATCATCCAATTCTTTTTTTATTGCGTTCAAGAACTTAACTTCTTTACTTGAAGCAATCGGGACATGTTTAGGGAATAATAATTCCAATCCAAATAAAAAGATTTGTTTTGTTTTTGCACTTGCTGATATTATTGCACTAATAAGATCCTTAGGTGGAATGTCTATAAATAAAAACTTATTGTTTTGATCAGATATAAATTCTCTAAATCTTTCTGTTTCATCATTTTTTATGAATACTAATATTACATTTATTTGGGCTTGATAATCTTCCTCTTGATGTTTATTATTAATTGATAATGCATATTGCCGCAAATTATTATATTTTGCTTCGGCTTTTGCACTTATTTTTGTTTCTTCATCTTCAATATCACTAACTGGGGCGTCATAATAGATCCAAATAGGGGCTTCTGTGTCAAAATATGGCATATATTGTTTGAATCGCATAGCATTATCAATAGCTGACTTGAATGTTTCTGTGTCATTGTCAGTCAGGGTAAAATCATTTATTTTCATAGCATCAATATAAATAAATGCCTCATAAATTTTCAACAAATCAACCGCATCAAACTTTCCTAACAAAACTTTATCTTTTATTGTTTTTATAACGTTTTCGAATTCATCATCTGAGATTTGTGTCCAATTAATAATTTTATTAACGAGTTTTGTTTCTTCTGTTCCTTCCTTTGCTATATAATCTTTTCTTGTAGATTCAATAATATTTCCCAATCTATCATCGGAAATGTATCCATCACAGACTAAGTCAAACAATATGTCATAAAATAGAATTCCTTTATATTTTCTGAAACGGACATACTTGTTCCTAAGTAATTTATCCGCCTCTTCTTTGGGGTCAATTTTTTCTTTATCCAAGTTTTTGTCTGTTTGTAAACTAGAATGAGACAAAGAATTAATTGGTATTAAACAACTTTTAAGATCATCTTTAGTTTTTCCATTTTTTGCTTCAATAGAAATGATTGTAAATGGCAATAATAAATCTCTATTTATTTCATTTGAGAACTTTCCTTTTGCTTTTTCAAATATTTTTTGAAAAACATCTGTAATAAAAATCAAAGTTCTAATGTTTTTGCATTCTCCTGCACGAATAATGTCCAATATAAATTGCTTTTGTTCTTTTAAGAATGCTTGATAATCTTCATTATACTTTTTACATTTACATATATCATCGTATGTTTCTGATAAATCAGGATGATAATTGTATGAAAACCGGATTGTTTTTTCTTTAAATTGCTTATAGTCATCACCCAATATTTCGTCATTGGCTACTACTATAATTTTATAATGATCGTGTTCTGCTAAAAAGTTTATAAAGCCCAAAACTGATTGAATATCAATCTTGTTTTTGTCAATTCTCTCTAAATCATCAAAAATTAAAACTTTATTATAATAATTAGCAATAGCATCTTTTATGCCTGCTTTTTCCTTATCATTGGGTAACACTTCCTTTACTGCTCCTCCAATAATTGGAATAAGTTCAGTAAATGCCAAAAGTTTACTTGTTGTTGTTTCTATCCATTTATAGTTTGGATTTATGGCATAAAAAATTCGTTCTTTTATTTCTTCTGTAGAAGATAAGCCATATAAGCTCACATATATTTGCTGATATTTCTTATCATCACAATTATTGTTTTGCTTAGGACATTCTATTTCTTCTATTGCTAACTTCAGTGATTGCTTTATGAAATAAGTTTTTCCACTGCCCCAAGCTCCGTTTATCATAAGTGCATAATCAGTGTTATTATCTTTAAGATAATCTGTTACTATTGATATAATTGGACTTTCAATGTTATTGTCATTTTTCATATCTGTATCTTATTTTTAAGGCACAAAGTTAATCATTTTGCAATGCGGGAAGGTGGGTGTTAATATTTTGTGAAAGAAATTTAGGATTAAGCGGTCGGTGGGGTTGTAATGCAGTGAGATGCTTGTTGTGGATTACAAATCCTTATATTCAAGTCTTTCGGATTACTGCCTTTGGCAGTGAGCTAAAGGTTGTTGCTTAAGGCAACGAGCTAAAGGTTGCAAATCCGAAAGGACATAGCTGCAAAACAATTGCTGGATATTATCGAAACAATGATTTAACCCCAAAGCTTCATTAACCACATTGCTATTTACCAATGCGGTCAATAACCTCAATTTTGTGCTACTTCCTTATTCGGTCTTCTGTAACGATGCGGCTTGCGCGACTTTGCCTCGCCAGCAACACCATCAGCATTTTTTGACACCACTTTCTTTCGTCCCGAAAATTTTCGTCCGCCTCGATGCGAACCACCATGTCTGCGTCTCGAAGACTTTTTTCCTGGTTTATATTCGGGAGCTTCGCCAAAACCTTCGGGCAAAGGCGACTTATCCACCACACGCTCAAGCAGTTTCTCTATCCTGCCGAAATGTTCAATTTCGTCCTCACCGATAAAACTTACAGCCATGCCGTCCTTTCCTGCGCGGGCAGTACGACCGATGCGATGAACATAATCCTCAGCCTTGTGCGGAATGTCGTAGTTCAGAATCAAGTTTACATTGTCGATGTCGATGCCACGCGAAAGTAGGTTGGTCGTGACAATAATGCTAGTCTTTCCGCTCTTGAAATCGAGGACGGCATTTTCGCGTTCCTCCTGCGTAAAGTTCGAATTTATCGGGCGGTTTGGAATGCCGTTCATCCGCAGAAAAGACGAAATCTCCCCCACTCTCTGCTTTTTACCGACAAAAATTATCACCTTCTCGCCCTTATGTTCCGCCAAAGTACGAAGCAAGAGTTTCATCTTGTCCTTTTCGTAAACCATGTAAACCTTCTGGTCGATTTCGGCAGCTGGCTTCGAGAAATTAAGGTCCACGAACTTGGGTTCTATAAGAATCTGCTCGGCGAGTTTCTTGATTTGAGGCGGCATTGTCGCGCTGAACATCAGCGACTGGCGTTTCTTTGGCAACTGAGTGACAATCTTCATAATGTCTGGATAGAAGCCCATGTCGAGCATTTCATCGGCCTCGTCGAGAACAAGGAAGTCGAGTGTTGAAAAGTCGGCATATCCGAGGTTTAGGTGCGAAATCAAGCGTCCGGGAGTTGCGACAACGATGTCAACGCCATTGACGAGTGCATTTTTCTGGTCGCCGAAACCCTGCTGGTCGTTTCCGCCATAAATTGCAATTGACGACTGACCCGAAAAATATGCAAGACCTTCAATCTGCTCCTCGATTTGCAGGCAAAGTTCGCGTGTTGGTGCAATTATCAACGCACGGATGCCGTTTTTAGGGAATCGCAGCATACGTTCCATAATCGGCAAAAGGAAGGCGACGGTCTTTCCCGAGCCAGTCTGCGAGCAGGCCATAATGTCGTGACCATCAACAACTGGCTGGAAAGTCTCCTCCTGTATTTTTGTAAGCTCTTCGAATCCAAACGATTCGACAGCCTCGTGAAGACAATCGTACAATGTCAGTTCATCAAATCGCATACGCAATTGAAAAAATTACAAATAGCAAAGATAAGCATATATCACAAGCGACACATCCACAAATGGGATATATTTATTAACAAAAATGAAGCGGTGCAATGTATTGCGCCGCTTCAGATTATTGCATTATCCCCAATAGTAAATCTATTTTAATTTTGAGGCTTGCAAACTGGTCTTACGCTTAAGCCTTCTGTACGTTCAAAGTCGTTCAAATGGTAGGCTGAATTATCATAGAAGAAAAGGCTAAACGCACCTGCTGGACTATCGGTAGCAAGGGTACTTGACCAATAGTATCCATTCGCACCTGCATTATTAAGAGTATTATCGCTATAACCGCCAGCAGCTGGAAGGAAAATTGACTTTCCATTGCTTGCTGTGAACAAGCGTCCGTTTACACCGTTCTGACTTGTATATTCATGGGTGCAGTTATCGTACAATTCCTGCATTTCTTCCTTGGTAGGCATTCTCCAGCCAGCGCCCCATTTAGCTGTAGCAGCATCGTCGGAAGCCTCAAGAACGGTCAAATTATCGGTAAAACCATTGTTGCCATAATCCGAATCGTCACAATACTTAGTGATACTATGGTCATCGCCATTACTATGAGCATAGGTTGTCCAGTTATAGTTTTCCTTGACTGCTGTTTCGCCCCAGGCAAAATAGTCTCCATAGCCTTCTGGCGTTGCTGCACCTACGTTGCAGGTTGCCCATTTTGTTCCGCTAGGCAATCCAAGGTCAACGAACTCGTGTCCGTTAAGCATATTAGATGCCGTTGGTGATGGAGTTGGATTTGTGCCGTTGCTTGTCCATTGAGCATACAATGTCATATCGGCAGTAACGGTTATCTCCTGTCCATCAGTGTAACTTGTTCCACTGCCGTCCACTTGCTCCGCTACCTCCCTGTACGGTATTCCAACCGCTAAATGTGTAGCCATCGTATGAAAAGGCATTGTGAGTAAGTGCCTGCGATTCTCCACTTGTAAATTCTTGAGGCGACATTGTTCCAGTACCTCCATTTGCATCGAAAACAACAGTATATGTCTTCTTACAACCACTCATAGCCAACATTCCTGCAAGAGTAATGATGGCAAAAAATAAAAACGTAAACTTTTTCATAGTTTAAATCATTAAAATTATTAGAATCCTATTAATTGATAATCTTGTCTGAACTACAATCTTCCTTCAATCACCTTCCAGTCGATGATATCCCACAATGCTGCGAGATGGTCGGCACGACGATTCTGGTAGTCGAGATAGTAGGCGTGTTCCCACACATCAAATGTCAGCAACGGCTTCAGACCTTTGCGAACGGGATTTTCGGCATTAGGCTCCTGCGTGATAACAAGTTTGCCATCGGCATTCAGCGACAGCCAGACCCAACCCGAACCAAACAAACCTACGCCCTTCTGAGCGAACTCGGTCTTGAAAGCATCGAACGAACCGAAATCCCTTTCAATCAACGACAAAAGTTTTCCTTCGGGCTTGTTATTTTCGCGCTTTGCTGCAAACTGCTCGAAATACATGGTGTGGTTAAGCACCTGACCAGCATTGTTGAACATTCCTCCTTCTGCATGCTTCACAACCTCAACCAACGACAAGCCTTCCAAACCGCTACCGGGCAACATCTTGTTCATATTGTCAACGTATGCTTTCAAGTGCTTTCCATGATGGAACGACAAGGTTTCTGCGCTTATAACACCCTGTAATGCCGATGCTTCGAATGGCAAAGCAGGCATCTCAAAAATCCCGTTTACGGGCATAATTTCTTTCATAAGTCGGACATTAATAGTTAATTCGACAAATATAATGAAATTTTTCGACCAGAAATAGAAAATGTGAAAAAATTAAAAAAAGTGTCTGAATTAGAAATCCAGACACTTTAGTATTTTTAGAACAACGTATAGTCGAACGAAATTATTCTTATTATTCCCTATTGCATACAGGTCTTATTGTTTGTCCATACATGCGGTAGTAGCTTGTTTCGCTGAACGAATCGGAATCGAGAAGGAATCCCCATGCAAACTGGGTATCGCTGGTATAAACAGAGTTGAGCCAGTAGAAACCGCAAGAACCGCTTTCGTAGATGTTACCATCGCCACGACCGCCAGATGCCGGAAGGAACATAGTGTTGCCATTAGTTCCAGTAACCAAATAACCGTTAACACCGCTACGTGTTGTCCATGTCATTGTACAATAAGTGACTATTTCGTCAAAGTCTTCTCTAGAAGGCATGCGCCAGCCGTAACCCCAGTTTGCGGCAGCGGCATCGTGAGCCTCATCAAGAGCAGGCAGGCTATCCAACTCAGTGCCGATGCTATAAGTATTCCAATTGTACGAACTCTTAGTAGTGGTTTCGCCCCATGCATAATATTCACCGAATTCCTCTGGCTTGTCTGCACCCATGTTGCAAACTGACCAAAGAGTTCCACTAGGAAGTCCCAAATCGACATACATGTGTCCGCCCATATATGCCCACAATGTAAAGGAAACAATTATAGCACCGTCATCAACACTAATTGTCCTAGGTTCCGACTCACCTGTAAGTCTTTCGTTTCCGATAACAGCATCAACATATATGCGGAAAGGGATTTCCCTACTCGCATATACAATTTCACTACGTGTGATATCGTAAATATAAGTACCATTGGACTTTTTAATAAATGTACATTGATATTCTGTAGTATCGTACTCGTATTCAACAAGAACTCTAGCCTCAAACTCAGAAACAGAAGCCTTGCTAATCATCTTGTTGCTATTAACAAGCTCTAAATCGATTTGTGCTACAGGATTGAGTTCAATCTCTTCCTTATGACACGATGTAGCAAGGAATGCGAGCAACATTCCTACAATTAAAATTCTTATATTATTTTTCATATTCATAACTTTACTCCTTTACAATTTTTTGTACTACTGGCAATATACCGTCTTCACTATACATTCTTACAAAATAAATACCAGAAACAAGCTCATCTATATTAATCTCTGCCTGATATGCATTGATTTCCTTTTGCAGAGCAAGCCGGCCAGCTAGCGAATAGAATTCGACAACTGATATGTAATTCTCAGATGATATGTTGATTATGCTTTTTGCTGGATTAGGACTTATATCACAAGATTTCGGCTCATCGAGTATGCGAAGGTTGAGGTTTACGATTGTATCGCAACCTATTTCGGATGGTCTTACATACGAAAACATTCCACTTGCATAAAACGTATGATTGTCAATTGTTAGGAAACTTGTTGCAGTTGTGTCAACTGATAAATGTGCGGTTCTACTGAATTCGGCAACATAGGTAATGTCGCTCGTTGCGGTAATTGTACGAGGGTTGTCAGTATTGCCATCGTTCCACTCTATAAAGCAATACCTTGAGTTTGGTTCTGCAGTCAAGGTCACCTCTTCGCCCTCATCGAAAGTACCGCCTGCCGAGACCGTTCCATATTCATTGTTGTTTGCCAACACCGTGATGTTGTATATTGCCATGAAACTTGCCACAAAAGTGCTGTCACCATCAACAACTATTGTCCTTGGATTGTCGGTATTGTCGTCGTTCCACGACAAAAAGCGGTAACCGGCATTCGGCGAAGCAGTCAAGGTAGCTGTGGCTCCTGCATCGTATGTGCCGCCACCGGTAACAGAGCCGTTGCTCGAATCTGCCGAAAGCACTGTGATTGTGTACTGGTCTCGTTCAAAGTTGGCGACATAAGTTCTATTACCAATAACTCTGATTGTACGTGGGTTGGTAGTAACATCATCGTCCCACGACACAAAGCGGTAGCCATCGTTTGGCGTGGCCGATATTACTGCATAGGTGCCTCCCATATACTGGCCGCCACCGCTGACCGAGCCATACTCGTCGTTGTTTGCCAGCACTGTAAATGTATATAGCGGAATTGCCTCGAATATAACATTTAATGAGTGGTCTGCATTTACATTGGTAAATGTGTAAACGCCATCCACAAGTTGACTTGTAACATTCTGACCATCAACGATCACACTTGCCAACTGGCTACTATCGGCAGCCGTAATTGTGAAGCTCTGGCTGTCGCCGCAATTCACTTCTGCGTCGCCGTCTTCATCGTTGTGGGTCACGAAGCCGTTACCGCTTACTATTACGGAAATTGTGAATGCATGAATATCGAAGGTCGCTTCAACTGTATGGTTGGCCGTTACGTTTGTGAACGTGTATGAGTTGTTTGCATCAAGCCTTACTGTAGCTCCGTCAACCCTTACCTCCCCTATGTCATAGCAAGCGTCTGGCGAGAAAGTAAACGTCTGGCTTCCGCCCTCGATAACAGTAACATCGGTGCTTGGAGATATTGTTCCATGGCTGGCGCCCAATACCGAAATCGTATATGTTGGTATTGCCTCGAATGTAGCCGCTATGGTATGGTCGCCCGCGACGTTCACGAATGTATATACGCCATCGACAAGCTGTCCTGTGACATTGGACGAACCGTCAACCACTACGCTTACAAGGCGACAGTTTGTGTTTGGGGTAAATGTAAACGACTGGTTGCTGCCTTCGGGCACAGAAACATCGCCGCTGGGACTGACCGTACCGTATTCGTTGGCTGTCGCTGCAATTGTATGAATAGGAATTTCCTCGAATTCCACTGCGATTGTGCGGTCGGTTGTTATATTGTCCAATGTATATACATTGTTGTAGACCTGCGCGGTAACATTGTTTGTACCGTCAATTATCACACTGGCAATACGGTAGCCCGTGTTTGGCAGGAATGTTAAACGAAGGCTTGCACCATCATCTACTGTTATGGCTCCGCTCGGATCTATTGAGCCGTTTTCGCCAGCAGTTGCAGTAACTGTATGCACAGCCTTGAAACTAGCGACATAGGTCCTGTCGCCTTCCACAACGATTGTCCTCGGGTTGTCTTCGTTGCCGTCGTCCCACGACAAGAAGCGGTAACCATCGTTTGCTGTTGCAGTAAGTATAACTTCTGTATCACAGGTAAAACTTCCATCACCAGCGACATCGCCCTTGTTTGCATCTTCGGTCTGAACATCGATATTGAAAATGCTTGTATGTTCGTTCTGTATGTTGGCAAACTGCCCCCACTGGCTGTTGCTTCTATAAACAGCGGCGGCAGGGCATGGTGTTATTACCGTTGCGGCACCATATACTGTTGTTGTAAAAGTATTACTATTAATTATTGGAGGTGTTTCCGCCAACATATTTATTTCGGTAATGTTATCACAATACCTGAACGCATAAGATCCAATAGATTCAACAGACCGACCGATTGTTACGTTTCTAAGCCCTTCGCAACCATTAAATGCATTTGTTCCAATTGTCGTTACATTTTCTGGGATTGTTACCGATTGTATACCGCTAAGGTCTTTAAATATCTCATTAGGAATACTGGTTACATTTTCGCCAATAGTCAAAGTTGTTACTGGACAATCGCGGAACACTTCATACAGAGAACCAGTATTAGCGCAATTTATCGCGTTGTAGGTGACCGTCGCAAGACTTGTACACCCATAAAAAACACCAGCGTCAATACTTGCTAGATTCTCGGGAATTGTTATCGATGTCAATCCTGT
>CADARW010000064.1 GCA_902790405.1 uncultured Bacteroidia bacterium | reverse complement strand
TTTGTCCATTGAAACTAAAATAATATGACCATGAAGAATCTTCTGTTGATTTTGGCAACTATGCTTATTGCAACGCAGTTTGCAAAAGCAACTCCCGGATGCTACTGGGTATTTTTCCGCGACAAGGCGAATACCTCTTTTAATCCATACGAATACTTTGATACAAAGGCAATTGAGCGTCGCGAGAAACTTGGCATGTCGTTGTACGACATTACCGATTATCCGCTCAACGGCGGTTATGTAGATGCAGTTTCGGCTTTGTCGGAAGAAGTTGTCGGTGAATCGCGCTGGTTCAATGCGGTAGGCATTATGGCCGAAAGTGCAAACATCGAAAAGATAAAGGCATTGCCGTTTGTGTCGCGAGTTGTGGAAATAGCAGGGGAGATGGTTGTAGCTTCGTATGCTGGTATGGTTGACGAAGAAAACGACGAGACCTACGACCTCGAAATGCTGAAGCCCGAACTTCTGCCTCAGCTCGTAAGGATGCAGGGCGAAAAGTTTGCTGAAAACAACATCGATGGTAAAGGCGTCAGGATTGCCGTATTTGACGGCGGTTTCCCAAGCGTTGACAAACACGAGATTTTCAGCCACCTTCGCGACAATAACCAGATTATCAAAACTTGGAACTTCCCGAACAAGAAGGAATATGTCTACAGCTGGTCGTCGCACGGCACAATGACATTGAGTTGCATAGCTGGTGTTTACCAGACAAGCAGCAAAGTACAGAAGCTTGGCTTGGCTACTGGCGCAGAATTCCTGCTTGCCCGTACCGAGGTGAATCCGGAACCTTTCAAGGAGGAAATCTGGTGGACGCAGGCAATGGAGTGGGCAGACCAGAATGGTGCCGATATAATCAGCAGTTCGCTCGGCTACGGCAAAGAAAGATACTACACAAAGGATATGGACGGCACTTCGCATGTAGCCAAGGCTGCAAATATGGCGGCTCGCAAAGGTATGCTGGTTTTCAACTCGATGGGCAACGAGGCCGACGACAATTCGTGGACAGTCCTTATAACTCCAGCCGATGCCGACAGTGTTATTTCGGTCGGTGGAATCGACGACTCGCTTGACAAGTACCGCCACATTGCCTTTTCATCCTACGGACCGACAGCCGATGGTCGTCGCAAGCCGAATGTTGTCGCTTTTGGTCACGCGTATGTAGCCAACCCAAAGGGCGGAATGACAATGGCTTACGGAACATCATTCTCGTGTCCTCTTGCTGCAGGCTTTGGTGCTTGTGCATGGCAGACAAAACGCGACCTTACCGCAATGCAGATGATGGCGGAAATAGAAAAGTCGGGTGATATTTATCCGTATTTCGACTACGCTCTCGGTTATGGCGTTCCGCAGGCAAGTTATTTTGTTGATGGCGGCAAAAAGACGGCAGAACCAACATTCGAGTTCGAAAAGTCGGGCAACACTTTGAAAATTAAGTGCCAGCAGTTTGATGAAAACACCGAGATATTCTACAACTTTATGCGTGAGGATGGTCGATTGCATTCGTACGAACATCTTGACGCAAAGGGTAATGCAGTGATTTCAATTGACAATATGGATTTTTATCCAAATTATACGATAAATGTATATTACCACGGCTATGTTGGCTCATACAAGAACGAAGGTAAGAAAGAAGGAGAAATCGTATCTGTTCGTCCGCCTAAAACACAAATGACTGATGCGACAAAGATTATGTCGAGAAATGAGAACCAAAGTAAACGGGAATTTGGCAAGCCGAAGAAAACACATTTGCTGTTGCAGATGAACGCTGGTTTTGCTGGTGTTAAGACTTTTGAAGGCACTACAAACAAGCAGAAGTCAACGTTTTCGGCACTTATCGGTATGCAGTGGAACGCTTGCAAGAAATATAGCCTTGCTTTTGGCGTAGGTATGGGATTGGATGACTATAGAGGCGAAGCTCTTGATGGTATTAATTATGTTAGCTTTGCGTCTAGTGATCCGAATTTAATTCGAGAAAGATTCCGCACATCCAACCTTAACATTGAATTGTTCCAGCGCGTAAAACTTGCAAGCGGAGGTCTTCTTAGCAACGGACTTACTTGGGATTTGGGCGTTTTCGGAATGTGGAATTTCGAAGACCGTTATGTTCAGGTTTGGCAGGCAGCGATTACCGACAATTACAGAAAGTCAAGAATCATAAACAAGAATTACGACTTTATCAATCCGTTTCAGTGGGGTGTAAAGACGGCAATAACCTACGATATGATTTCTGTTTATGCAAAGCTAAGAATCTCCGATTTGCTCAATCCGTCTTTGTATCCAGGAACTTACAAGGACTTTTTGAAACTGGAGATAGGAATGCAGTTGATGTTTGTGAAATAATGGAACAGCGGAAAAATTGGGTGGAGATTTATAGAGGCAATGTTAATAACGGAATCTCTCGAAGACGGATTTCGTTTTTTACACATCGCCTTTGGCGATACCTTGATTGCCGCCTTGGCTGGTGAGCGTTAAGAAAATCGGTGGAACGAAGCGTAAAAAATCAGTCTGTTTGAAGACGGAGTGAAACGGAGACAAGTTTCTGATTTTTAGCGAAGTGTAGCCGATTTTTAGCGAAGTAGACTCAGCGGACATGGTTTTTTGTTTACTTTTTTGCCAACAAAAAAGTAAAAGCCCCCGCGGCTGGAGCGGAATGTTAAAGCGGATAGTCATTTACATTTATGTTATAGCATAACTCCACCCGAAATGTAGGCTGTTCCGAAATAATCGCTAGTTTTCCAATGGAACGATTTGTCCCTTGGAAATTTCAGTTGTATCCATATTGGGTACGGCTTATCCAATTCATTCTTCCACCTTGTACCAATCCTTCCACGAGATGTATTTTATGCCGTTGATTTCGCAGGATTGGGAAAAATCTAAAGTCTGCACTAGGAAAAATCTAAAGTTTTGAGCAACTATGTTTTTGCAAAAATTATTTTACTAAATCATCGTTCCCAATATTTTTTCTAATTTTGGGATAATGTAAATTGAATATAAATATATGCCTGACGAATTTTTCCAGAATCTGCATGATCGGGTTTCGTATCGTGCAAAATGGCACAATTACAATTGTGGGATGTATTTTGTGACCATTTGCACAAAGGATAGGGAACATTATTTCGGTGAAATTACCGATGGCGAGATGAATCTGTCGGAAATTGGCAAATGTTTGCAAGAACAGATTGTCAAGACCCCGGAAATGCGTGCCGATATGAATATGGAAATCCCATTGTTTGTCATAATGCCTGACCATGTGCACCTGATTGTTACAATTGGTGAAAATCAATATAACACGCCGGTCCGTGGGGGCGCAACACATTTTGATGACGCGACGCATTGTAGGGGCGCAATGCATTGCGCCCCTACAAATGGCACCACAAATGGCGAAACAAATCATTGCGCCCCCACAGATGGTCAACAGATGAACAAATTTTCACCGCAATCGAAAAATTTGGCATCAGTAATCCGTGGGATAAAAATATCGACGACCACATTTGCGCGTAAAAATCAAATTCCATTTTCATGGCAACGTTCTTTCCACGACCGCATTATCCGCGACACCGCCGAAATGAACCGCATTGCCGAATACATTGAAAACAATGTGGCGGAATGGGATAGTGAAATGAAAAACACATAACATATCATCGCATTCAAATATTTTTTCTATTTTTGGCAATCAAAATAATTAAGGTATTAATTAAAAAAACGAATTTTTTGAAGTAGATAAATTAAAATATTATTAACCAAAGCATTAGCTATTATTCGCGTTCAAGAAAAAAGCCTAGGAAACTGATTTCTCGAAAGTCGGATTAAAAGCAATGTTCACGGAATGCCTGTATTTGGCAGACCTACCACTCAAAAGTTAATGCTCGCACCAAAAAGGTGTGGGCTAATCTAACAGAGTGGGCGGGTTTCTCCTAGGCTTCCCGTGAACGCGATTAGAAAGGTTCACGCCTTTCTTGTTGCCGGCAAGTGATTGATAGCATTGCAAAAACTATCAATCGAAATGGCAAAGAAAACTTTTAGAGACGCAAAAGTCGCCAAAGAGGATGAGTTTTATACTCAGCTTGCAGATATAGAGAATGAACTGAAGCATTATAAGGAACATTTCAGAGGAAAAACTGTTTTATGCAACTGCGATGATCCTCGCATTAGTAACTTTTTTCACTATTTCAGCTACAATTTCGAAAAATTAGGCTTGAAAAGACTTATTGCCACCTGCTATAAAAGTCAGAACCGTGATTTGTTCAGTACAAACGACAGCGAAAGGGCAATATGGCTCGAATATTTTGGCGACCGCAACGGCAATCTTGTCCCAGATCCAGAAGAAATAGGAATAAATTACTTCAATGGTGACGGAGATTTTCGTTCGCCAGAATGTATTGAATTGCTAAAGCAAGCAGATATTGTGGTAACAAATCCGCCATTTTCGCTGTTTAGGGAATATGTTGCACAATTGATGAAATATGAAAAGAAATTTGTTATTTTAGGAAATCAAAATGCAATAACTTACAAAGAGATTTTTCCATATCTAAAAAATAATAAAATGTGGCTTGGCAGTTCTCTTTCGTTTGCAAAATTTAAAGTTCCAAATTATTACGAACCAAGAGCGACTCGCTTTTGGGTTGATGAAGAAGGTCAAAAATGGCGTAGTATGGGAAATATTTGCTGGTTTACAAATTTGGATATTGCAAAACGTCACGAAGATTTGATATTATATAAAACATACAATCCAGAAGAATTTCCATCGTATGATAATTATAATGCGATAGAAGTTAGAAAGGTCGCAGAAATTCCAATGGATTATTATGGTGTTATGGGTGTGCCTATTACATTTATGGACAAGTATAATCCAGAGCAATTTGAGATAGTAACTCTTGGTATTGGAGAAGGAAATTTTACACCTACGAAAAAATATCAAAAGTTTAGAGATCCATTTACTAAAGAGTTTATCTCGGATAAAAGAGACTTTTTGTTATATGTCAAAAATGAAAATGGAAAGTATTTAACATCAGAAGGTTATAGAGTTGACAAATGTTATGCTCGCATCCTTATCCGTCGTCGTACCCAAAGCATACCATATACACAGGAAGAATCGCAAATGTCGATGGCGGCAGAACCGACTGAAAATAATAAATGATAATGAGAAACACTGTAGAGTCGTTGCGAGCAACGACTACACAGAAAACAATAAAAACAAAAAATTATGCAGATAGAATTACACAAAATCACAGTTCGAGATTTAACAAACGGCTATGCCGACAATGCCGAAAACGGCGTGTGCACCTACGGTGGAAAACTGGATGTCCGTCCGCCATACCAACGCGAATTCGTGTATAAGGAGAAGCAGCGCGATGCTGTAATTGATACGCTAACACAAGGTTTCCCGCTCAATGTCATGTACTGGGCAACACGAGAGGATGGAACTTTCGAAATTATTGACGGTCAGCAGCGTACAATTTCGATTTGCCAGTATGTGAACGGAGATTTCGCTTTCGATATGCGCTATTTTCACAACCTTCAGCCCGACGAAAAGGAAAAAATCCTGAACTACGAATTACAGGTTTACATCTGCAGCGGAACCGACAGTGAAAAACTCAAGTGGTTCAAGACCATTAATATAGCAGGCGAAGAACTTACCGACCAGGAACTGCGTAACGCAGTGTATGCTGGTTCGTGGGTGAGCGATGCAAAGCGTTATTTCAGCAAGAATGGTGCGCCAGCAGCAAAAATCGGCAGCGACTATCTGTCGGGTTCCGCAATTCGTCAGGAATATCTCGAAACTGCAATTTCGTGGATTTCAAAAGGCAATATTGAGGTATATATGGGCAACCATCAGCACGATGCGAGTGCGGCACCGTTGTGGCAGTTTTTCCAGTCGGTAATCACATGGATTGAGACTTCGTTCCGCCCGACCAAGGAGCGCAAGAAGATAATGAAAGGTGTTGACTGGGGGACATTGTACTGGCAGTACAAAGATGAAGTTTTCGACAGCAAGAAGATTGACGAGGAAGTAAGCAAACTGATTCTTGATGATGATGTTACAAAGAAATCGGGCATATATCCCTACATTCTAACTCGGCAGGAGAAATATTTGTCGATTAGGGCGTTCACGGATGCGCAGAAACTGGCTGCCTACGAAAGACAGGGCGGATATTGTGCTGTCTGTGGCAAACATTTCGAATTGAGCCAGATGGAAGCCGATCACATCACTCCGTGGCACGATGGTGGACATACAGTTCCCGACAATTGCCAGATGTTGTGCCGTGATTGCAACAGACACAAAAGCGGAAAGTAGGAGATAAGGATTGGTTCTGATTTACTGATTTCAACAAAAAAAGGATGCATTTTGCATCCTTTTTTATCTCCGTTAGCAATATGCTAAATGTGAATCACTTCGTTGTGTGCTGCTGCTGCGGCTTCCATAACGGCTTCCGAAAGGCTCGGATGCGGATGTATGGTCTTTATGAGCTGCTTTGCCTTGCCGTTCAACTTCTTGAATGCCGACATTTCGGCAATCATTTCGGCAATATTGTCGCCAATGAAGTGTGCGCCAAGCAGTTCGTCGTTGTTTGCATCGAAGAGCAGTTTAACGAAACCATCCCTATTGCCAGCAGCCATAGCCTTACCCGATGCGGTGAACGGGAACTTGCCGACCTTGTATTCAATGCCCTTGTCCTGCAGTTGCTTTTCGGTAAAGCCAACCGATGCAACTTCTGGAGTTGTGTAAACGCACGATGGAATATAGTCGTAGTCAATCTTTTCGACATCGAGACCTGCAATCTTTTCAACGCAGCAGATACCTTCAGCCGATGCAACGTGAGCCAATGCCGGTCCGTGAACAATGTCGCCGATTGCATAAACGCCTTCGCAGGATGTGCGGTAGTAGTCATCTACTACAACCTTGCCACGCTCGGTTGCAATGCCAAGTTCTTCGAGACCAAGGTTTTCGATATTGGTAACAACACCAACTGCCGAAAGAACCTTTTCGCATTCGATTGTGTTTTCGCCCTTCTTGTCGGTGTATTTAACCAAGCACTTACCGTCCTTAACTTCAACGCTCTGTACTGCAGTGCCAGTCATAACCTTTATGCCCATCTTCTTGAACGAGCGTGCCAGTTGCTTCGACACTTCTTCGTCCTCGAGCGGAACTATTTCGGGAAGGAATTCGATTATCGTAACCTGGCAACCCATTGAATGATAGAAGAATGCAAGTTCTGAACCAATTGCACCGGAACCAACAACAACCATAGACTCGGGAAGTTTCGGCAATGTAAGAGCCTCACGGTATCCGATGATGTTTACGCCGTCCTGCGGAATGTTTGGCATAACTTTCGAACGAGCACCTGTAGCAAGTATTATGTGATTGGCGGTAAGATTTTCTACGCTTCCATCTTCCTTTGTTACAGCAAGTTTGTGAGCCTCAACGAGCTTTCCTGTTCCGTTGATAACGGTGATGTTGTTCTTCTTGAAAAGGAACTCTATGCCCTTGCTCATTCCTGCTGCAACTTCGCGGCTACGTGCGATAACCTTCTCGAAGTTTGGCTTTGCCGTGCCTTCGAGTTCGATGCCGTAGTTTTCGCTGTGCTTCATGTAGTTGTAAACCTGTGCCGACTTCAGCAAGGCCTTTGTAGGAATGCAACCCCAGTTGAGGCAGATTCCGCCAAGCTGTGCACGTTCAACATCTGCAACCTTCATTCCGAGCTGTGATGCCCTTATGGCAGCTACATATCCGCCAGGACCGCTGCCCAATACTATAAGATCAAAATCCATATCGTGTACTAGTTAAATTCGTTCTGCAAAAATAGAAAATATATTTCAATGCAACACCCGAAATCTGTATGTTGTCGCTGCGAAATTTTTTATGTTTTTTATTCACAGGATTTTTTTTACCTTTGCAGAAAATTGTAGATTCTAATTAGTAAAAATATTGCTTTATGGAAAGATGTATTATAGTACCTTATGAGTTTAGTAATGAGGCAAATTTTGCACTTAATCACGCATACGAAATTGCCAAGTTTGAGAAGCTTCCTATTCATATACTTTATGTTGCCGAATCGGATAAGATGATTGACGAATGGCAGGCTGAATTGGAGAAAGTTGCAGAAAGGTTTGTTAAGGAAACAGGTTACGATAAGGTAAGGACGATTGTTAAGAAAGGTTCGGCTTTCGATGTTATCCATGAATATGGAATTGAACAGAATGCATATCTTGCTGTTATGGGTGTTCATGGAATTAAGACTATCGAGAAGCAGGTGAAGTTGATACAGAAATTTGAAAAAGTTCCTTTCATTTTGGTTCAGAGTCCGTTGGCATTTGGCGAATACGACCGTATTTGTATTCCAATCGACTGGGATAAGAAATCGCGTGCTAAGTTCATGTGGGCAAAATACTTGAACCTTATTTTCGAGAGCCATGTATATGTGGTATATCCCAAGACCAGCAGCGAAAGCCGTCAGGCCGAAATCAACAGCAACCTTGCATTTGCAACCACTTTGTTTGCCGACAATGCAATAGAGTTTGACGTGGAAGGCGTTCCCGAAGACGATTTCTACGAAAATCTCTATGACTATATGCGCGGTGTTTCGCCAGACTTGGTGCTTTACATGTCGGAAAACTACAAGAAGGCTTTCACAAGCATCAAGCATCCGCGTAATATCGAACTTAGCAAGAAGATTCCGGTAATGTGTGTAAATCCTCGTACCGACATAGTTAAGCTTGGCGGTTTCAATTATTAGAAAAATATGTTGTTGAGGGGTTTTTGTCGATATATGCTTGTCGCGGTGGCTTTGTTCGCTGCGACATTGCTGTTTCCTATAAGAGCATTTGCCACGCACAATAGGGCGGGCGAGATAACTTATAGGCAGATTTCGGCATTGACCTTCGAGGTGACTGTAATAACTTACACAGCAATAACAACAAATACTTGTCCGGCGTGGACGGCTGATAGACCAGAACTGGAAATAGCTTGGGGCGACAATACAATATCTACGCTTTCTCGTTCTGAAAAGATCGACCTGCCTGATTGTTATAGGCGTAACAAATATGTGGGGCAGCATACATACAGCGGTCCAGGCATATTTTGCATAACAGTGGAAGATCCGAACCGAAATGCCAATGTTGCGAACATTCCCAATTCGGTAAATACACTTTTTGCGATATCTACAACAATGATAATTGACCCGACTTTGGGATTGAATAATACGCCAATATTGACGCAACCCCCTGTAGATAAAGCTGCTATAGGACAAGTGTTTGTGCATAATCCGGGAGCCTACGATCCTGATGGCGACAGTCTTTCGTACAAGATTACCCCTTGCCGAGAAGAAAACGGTGCGCCGATTCCTAATTATTCATATCCGCCAGCATCGAACTATATTAGGGTGGATGCGATTACGGGCGACCTTATATGGAATACTCCAATGTTGGCGGGCGTCTACAACGTGGCTATGCTAATCGAGGAATGGCGCGACGGTGTGAAGATTGGCGAGATAATTCGCGATATGCAGATCGAGGTCTTTGACAGCGGAAATACTATTCCGCAGATAGACCTTACATCGCTCGATACGACTTACGGAAGTCACGACAGTATATGTATTGAAGCTGGCACTCGTCTGGAGTTTGATGTGGAGGCCAGCGATGTAAACAATGACAACATTACTCTTTCGGCATATGGAGCACCATTTGTTGCAAGCTCCGATGCTCCTGCACATTTCGAACAGACGGTATCACAGGCTGGATATGCAAAGGGTCATTTCGAGTGGCAGACAACATGCGGAGTTGTAAGAAAACAGCCATATATATTGAATATCAAGGCTCAGGATGATAATGCTATTGTCAACTTGGTTGATTTGAAAAGTATTTACATAACTGTTGTTGGTCCTGCTGTTGAAAATTTACAGGCTTATCCGTCGGTGAATTTCATTACATTGTCGTGGTCTCAGTCGATATGCGAAAATGTTGTCGGATACAATATTTACCGCAAAATTCAACCTTCTGGATTCGTACACGATTATTGCCAGACTGGCGTGCCTGCGTCGACAGGTTACGAAAAAGTAGGACATGTCGATGGACGAGGCAATTCTTCATACGTTGACCGCGACATTGCTCAAGGACATGAATATTGCTATATGGTCTGTGCTGTATTTCCCGATGGAGCAGAAGGCTATGCTTCCGACGAAGTTTGCGCATCGTTGCCAAAAGGTTTGCCAACCATGACAAACGTGAGCGTGCTCTCGACCGATAGGTCAACAGGTAGTGTTTATGTCGCATGGGTAAAACCCGATGATGCAGAACTCGCAAGCTCATCGGCCCCGTACAAGTATGTGCTTTTCCGTTCACGAGGTTTCCTTGGCGATAATTTTGTCCAAGTTGCCGAAATTGAAGGTTTGGACAATACCGAATATACTGATATTGATGTAAATACAGTTGATTATTCATATACTTATAAGATTGAGTTTTATGGCTCAGACAATGGAGAAAGTGTCTTGATCGGAACTCCTAGTTATGCATCTTCGGTATTTATTGATTTGACGCAACAGGAAAACTCGGTGAAAATAAGGCTAATAAATAATGTGCCTTGGACAAACTACAATTATGAATATTATAGGTACGATTCTGTGACTGATACATATAATATAATATCTTCTACTGCCGAAAAAAATATAGTTGACAATACCGTTGAAAATGGGCATGAGTATTGCTACTATGTTAAGTCGTACGGACGCTATTCGTTGTCGGGATTTCCCGAGCCGCTCGAAAACTTGTCGCAGCAGGTGTGCAAGTTGTCTGTAGATACTGTGGCTCCTTGTCGGCCCGAAATTTCAGTATCGTCTGTCTGCGACTCGGCATATAACCTTGTACGCTGGTCTGTGCCCGATTCGTGTAACTATGATGTCGATACCTATATTTTATATTATACTCCTGTTCTCGATGGAGAATATCAGGTATTGTCGGTGTTTTCATCCGATGTCACTGAATATAGGCATTATCCTGTTGACAGAATGGCTGGATGCTATTATATAAGTGCTTCGGATCCATACGGAAATAATATTAGCGAAAGTTCGATGGTTTCCTGTGTCGACGAATGTTCCTATTACAATTTGCCTAATGTATTTACGCCCAACGGAGATGGTGTAAACGACTATTATCATCCGATTGGCGAATACAAGTTTGTCGAGAAGGTTGATATGACAATCCTTAACCGCTGGGGACAGGTGATGTTTGAGACCAACGATCCCGACATAATGTGGGACGGGCGCAATAAGATGACAGGGTCGTATGTTGCACCTGGCGTATATTTTTATATCTGCGAGGTTTACGAACAAAGGTTGACTGGGCTTGAAGCTCGCCACTTGAAAGGATTTATACATGTTTTCCGTGCTGATGAAATTAATCAAAATCATGACTGATGCAGAAACGTATTTTCCATATTGCTATAATGCTTCTTATTGCAATTTGCAGTAATGCGCAGATTGACGATTTGCAGCGCGATTATTTCCGTGCACAGAACTTTGTCTTGCATGGCGAAATAGATTCGGCTGTGGCAATATGGCAAAACCATGAGGATGCAGAGGCGTTTTTGCTTTGTCTTGCCGAACATTTGATAGCCAACGAACAGTATTCACAGTCGCTTGAAGTTTCGCGTAAACTTGAAGTAATTAATCCGTCTGAGGCTCAGTTTCTTAAGGCAAGAGTTTATGCTGGTATGGGCTTTGCCGAAGAGTCGGTTGAATATTTAGGCAGACATTTGGAAGTAAAGGGGGCAAGGACATACTCGCAGATAATTAGATGCAAGGAGTTTGAAAGCATAAACCGCACTCCTGAATGGCGCGAATTTTGGGAAACACAGCGTTATTCCAAGTCCGACGAGGTTTTTGCCGATATCGAATACAATATTTCTGTTGGAAATTGCGACTATGCCATCGAAATGCTTGATGGAATGTCGAATACAAAATCTTTGAAACGTAACTATTTATATGCCAAGGCTTTCTATGAAGCAAAAAAATATTCTCAGGCAACGAAATTTTTGGAAAACATAAATTCGAAGGATGCCACCGTTATGGCCTTGAAATTTAATATAGAAAAGTCATCGGGCAACTATGCGTCAGCATATGAAACAGGCAAGGCTTTGCTTGCTATCGACAGGTACAATGCAGAGAATCTACTTGATTTTGCCGAAGTCTGCTTGAATCTGAAGAAATATCTGGAAGCTCGTCGATACACAGGTCGTTACCTGCAATGTTTCCCCGACAACGAGAAGGCGCTTTATTTGGATGCAAAGTTGGCGTTGTTGTCTGAGTACAAAGATGATGCGCTAGTAGAGGCTTCTCAACTTATTGCTCAAAATCCCTCCAATGCCGAGTATTTCAAGATGCGTGGTGAGTTGTATTATGGCTACGAAATGTGGGATTTGGCGGCATACGATTTTTCAATGGCACTTGACATTACTCCCGACGATGCTCGTCTGAACTATCTTTTGGGAATGTGCCGCTACTATCAGGCAACCTACGAGAAGGCTTGTTTCTATTGGCGCAGGGCAGCCACCGGCAAGTCGCGCGAAGCTGCTGATATGTATTATAGGTATTGCGAGGAATAGAAAATTTTCCCGATTTCATTTGTATTTCTGCTAAATTATGTATATTTGTGCAGTTAATACATTAAAATAAATGTACTATGAAGGGAAATCTTATTATTACGATTGCCATTGCAATAATGTTAGTTGTTGCTGGATGCCAGAAGGAAGGTTGTACCGATCCAAATGCTATAAATTACGATTCGAAGGCTAAAAAAGATAACGGAACTTGTGTGTATCCATCATCTTCAACACAAA
>CADARW010000063.1 GCA_902790405.1 uncultured Bacteroidia bacterium | reverse complement strand
AGACATTCTCGCCTGAATTTATAAATCGTATCGACGATATTGTACAGTTCAACACTCTTACAAAGGATGACATTTGCAAGATTATCGACATTGAACTTGCTGGTCTATACGATAGGGTAAAAGATATGGGATTCACCTTAAAGATAGAGCAGTCGGCTAAGGACTTTATTGTCGAGAAGGGCTACGATCCGAAGTTTGGTGCTCGTCATCTGAAGCGTGCAATACAAAGGTACGTCGAAGATGTGTTGGCCGAATACATATTGAAGGCCGATGTTTCTTCCGAAAATATAATTACACTCGAATTCGACGAAAAAGAAGGAATGAAAGTTTTGTTGTCAAAAGAATAACAATGAGGCAGTTAAATAAAAAAAAGCGTCTTTTGGGACGCTTTTTTATTTTTAACCTAAATAGCTCTTCAGCAACTTGCTTCTGTTGGAGTGTTTCAGTCGTCTGATGGCTTTTTCCTTGATTTGTCTTACGCGTTCGCGGGTAAGACCGAACTGGTCGCTTATTTCTTCGAGCGTACGTTCTGGTCCGCCGATGCCAAAGAACATTTTTACAATTTCTCTTTCACGTTCGGTAAGTGCTGCAAGTACGCGTTCTATTTCCTTCGAAAGCGACTCCTCGATAAGTTTGGAATCGGTATTTGGCAAGTCGGTGTTTTCAAGTACATCGATAAGGCTGTTGTCTTCACCGTTTGCAAATGGAGCGTCCATTGAAACGTGACGTCCCGAAACCTTAAGAGTGTCAGAAATCTTATCTTCTGGCATATCAAGCACTTTAGCAAGTTCTTCGGAGGTAGGACGACGTTCGTTTTCCTGCTCGAACCTTGAGTAAGCTTTGTTGATTTTGTTGAGAGAACCAACCTGATTCAAAGGCAGACGGACAATTCTTGCCTGTTCGGCCAAAGCCTGGAGAATCGACTGTCTAATCCACCATACTGCGTACGATATGAACTTGAAACCGCGTGTTTCATCGAATTTTTCAGCAGCTCTGATAAGTCCAAGATTTCCTTCGTTGATAAGGTCGGGTAGGCTTAAGCCTTGATTCTGATATTGCTTTGCAACAGAAACGACGAATCTCAAATTTGCCTTTGTCAACTTTTCCAATGCCTGGCGGTCACCTTTTCTGATTCGCTGCGCCAATTCGACTTCTTCTTCTACTGTGATAAGTTCTTCTTTACCAATCTCCTGCAAATACTTGTCCAACGATGCACTCTCGCGATTGGTAATTGATTTAGTAATTTTTAACTGTCTCATTTCTTATTTTTAAAACTAATATCTTATACGATAAGATATTGAAAAAGTTTTATTTTTTTTACAAAAAAAAATCTGCCGTCTTTCTGGCGGCAGACTTTTGTGATAAATTTTATCAATAGGTTACTTGACAACATTAATCTTTGAGACAGAACCATTAACTTTTACAAAATAGGTTCCGTTTGTAAAGTTTCTTACGTCGATTGAAATGTTACCAGATGCATTTTCGTTTGCATATACAACCTGACCTAGAGCGTTTACAATCTCAATATCGGCATTTTCTATATTTGTTATTGTAATGTTGTGGCTTGCGGGATTCGGGTAGATGCTAGTTTGTGCTTCGACTTCGTCGATTTTGGTACATGGAAGGACTTCCAAAGTATCCTGATGTATGCTTGTTCCGCATTCGTTTGTTGCAGTAAGGGTTACAACGTAGTTGCCTTCGGTGTTGTATACCATTGTCGGATTTTCTTCGGTTGATGTGGTAGAACCGTCGCCAAAGAATGCTCCCAAATCGAAGCCGCTGTCACCTGTAAGTTCGCTCAAGTCGAGTCCCTGTCCATCACCGAAATTCCATGCATACGTATCAGCATTCTGAGAATAGTTGGTGAATTCAATTAGGGAACCTGTGCAGAATTCCAGATTATAGCCGAATTCAGCTGTTGGCAATGGCGAGCAGTCGTAGATTACAAAGCTGCTGATAGCTGCACCACCAATAGAGTTGCTTCCTGTCATGCTGCCGAAGATGTCCTGGAAGAATCCTCCCATTCCTGAGTCGTCGCCCATGTTCATGTTTGTAGTCTTGAAGGCAAATCTGAACTTAACGTTCGAAAGGTCTGCGCCGGTCGGGAATCTGATTACCGTTTTTGCTGCTACAAAGCCATTTGTATTTCCCGACCAGCCTGGGTCGCTCATACCTTCGGTCATCATGTTCGATGTGTACCAACCTTCGGCGATATCGCCGTCGTTAGCAACGACATTTATCCATGCAGAACCGCCATTGTAAGAATATTGCAGAGAGAGTGCACCGCCAAATACACCGAACATGCTGCTCGGATCAAAAGGCATTTCACCTGTATCGTCGCCAAAATCCATTGCGCTCAGGTTGTACCACAAGCTAAGCTTTACAATAGGATTTGTCATTCCAGTAAGGTTGTAACAAGGAGAGTAGAGGTAAGAAACTTCGCCTGGGTTAACTGGTCCGTTTGGATTTGTCGCCCATGTCCAGATGCTGTCGCGTGGAGAAATTGCTGTTTTTCCGAACACCCACGACGAATAAGTTCCATCGGCATACCAGTCGTTTACAAATTCTGTATCGTCAAATAATGCGACGGCAGTATTGTAGAGTCCTTGCGAAACAATTTCTTTTTCTGCCTCGTCGTTGCTAGCATCTTCGTCGCCTACGAGTGCTGTCCTTGCGATAATATTGTATGTTCCAAAATTTGTTAGGTTGATGGCCGTATTGAATGTATATGAGGCTGTTGCGCCTGCAACAATTTCGGTGTTTACTGTTTCTATTGTCCAGTTTGCTCCTCCATCAACCGAATATTCCACAGCGTAGTTCGACTGCGCTGCACGTCCGTAATTCTTGATGGTTACCGAAACGTGGCTGTTGCCCGAAAGTCCGCAACCCGAAGCGGGACCTGTGATTGCTGTCACACCGAGGTCGTTCAGGGCAGCGTCCCTAATGTCGATGTTGTCGACCGAAATGCCTGCGCCTCCTGTTGTAGTGCCTCCCAAAATACTGCCGATATCCCATCCTGCATTATACGAAATACGTATCAGCACTACTGATTCGCCTGCATATCTTGAAAGGCTGATGTTTTTTCTTACCCAAACTTCGGTTGCTTCTATTGGAGCTACTGTGTCCCAAGTGCTTCCGTTTGTCGATGCCAAGACATGTCCCTTGGGGCTAGATCCGCCGCCAAATATGTCGCCCATGCCACCAGAACTTACGGGGTAGTCGGTCAGAACGTCGAAGTGCAGTTCGGGCAATTCCATTGCGGCAAAACTGAGACATGGCGTTACTATGTATGAATTCTTGCTTACAGTAGTGTCGGTCATATAGTAAATGCCTTCGTCGCCAGTTACTGCTACCCATGCGCCTGTCTGACTTGGAGTCCACTTGTATGGTTCCTGTTCAAAGTTTTCTATGTATGGGAAACTTGTAATGAGCGTATTCCTGTTGGCCGTTGCGTTGCCGGTATTGTTTTCTGTGTTTTCGTCGCCCACGATGGTTGCAACAATTTGTATCGTATTGCTTCCTTCCGCCAAAGCAACGTTGTCGAAAGTCCTTGTCAGGGTTGCTCCCGAAGCCATGGCTGGAAGATTGTCAGTTGCTACATCAACGCCATTGACCTTGCAGACAACCGATACAGCGTTTTCTGCTGCTTCGAGTGTGCCATTGTTTGCTATCGTGTACGAAACTGAGGTAGTTGCTTCACAGCCCGAGTTTGCTGCTGTAACGGTACATATAGCAACATCTTTTTCAACGACTTTTTCCACTGCCAGGTTGAATGTTGCAGTTGTGTAGCTTGCTGCGGAAGTGATGAAATAATTGTATATGAGAGAATCGGCGGCTACTACAATGTAGTATTCAGTAGATGCTGTAATGTTTGCACCACTGATAGAGCCCGATGTCGCCGTGCCCGAACTCGAAACGAACGGACTGCCGATAAGCTGTGCATTTTCGTCGTCGGGGCAACCTTGGTATAAGAATACGCCAACGTTCGGATAGGTGAGGTATGGCGTGGCAGTAGGTTCGTACGAACGGCTAATGCCGGAAATTGTAATGTTTATGGTCTGGTCCTCGGTAGGGACGAACTTAAACACATAATTTCCACTCCTCATTGTGTAGTTTGGGAAAGTGTAGGTGCATGTGCCAAAAGTGGACACTCCCTCGACGTTGTACGGAAGGTTTGCGATTGTTGTAGGATTGGAACAGTCGGAACCCTCCTGCGCAAATGCTGAAATTGATAAAATCAATGCGGCAATACAAAAGATAAATCTTCTCATCATATTATTGTATTAAAAGGTTATGTATCTCGCAAATATATTAAATGGTGAATATAAAAATGTTTTTTAACATATCATTTTGTTAACAATGATGCATATGTATAGAAAGTTTAATCATCTGTATAACTGTTGTAAAATAATGCCGTAGCGAGCATTTTGGTCGAAAATAAAAGGTCAAAGTTATTAACATAAATTCTTTTTTGTTAAAAAAATATTGCAGAAATAATGTCTATTCTACTTTGCTCTGAGTATTTTTGCTAAAAAGAATTTGGTATGAAAAAGATTCTTACATCATCGCAATCGCAGAAACTCGATGCCCTGACAATGTCAGCACAAGGAGTGTCGTCGTACGAACTGATGGAGCGTGCCGTTTGTGAGCTGTATGTCCATCTGAAGGCATTTGTCGGAAATGTTGACGGCAAAAGGTTCGTTGTGGTATCGGGCACAGGAAACAATGGCGGCGACGGACTTGGTCTGGCAAGGAAACTTAAGGAGGATAATGCCGACGTGACGGTATGTATGTGCGACTTTTCTGCAAATATTAGTCCCGAATGTCTTGTTAATTTAAATAAGGTAAACGACTTGGGCATACGGGTGTTGTCGGCAAAAGATGAACTCGAAGCTTGTTTCCCGTCAGATGCCGATGCAATTGTAGTTGATGCGATATTTGGAACTGGACTAAACCGCAGTGTGGCAGGAGGTTATGCTAAGGTTATAGAAGCCATAAACAATTTTCCAGGAAAGGTAGTGTCAATCGACATTCCGTCGGGGTTGTTTGCCGACGACAACCGTGGTAACGACGGCGCTATTGTAAAGGCTGACATTACTCTGTCGATACAAGACTACCATCTGTCGGCAATGCTTGCCGAAAATTCGATGTACTATGGTGATATTCGTATAGTTGATATTGGGCACGACAAGGATTCGTTGTCGTCGTTCGTCACCGAGTTCTGCTATCTTGAAAGGGAAGACATTAAGAAACTTATCAAACCGCGACACGATTTCGACCACAAGGGAACTTTTGGACATGCCTTGCTAGTGGCTGGTGGCGTTGGAAAAGCTGGTGCAGCAATAATGGCGTCGCGTGCGTGTATGAGGGCTGGTGTGGGACTTCTTACAGTGCATGTGCCAGTAGAAATTTCGAACATAATGCAGGTTGCAGTACCAGAAGCAATGCTTGAACTAGACGATTGCAACAATCGTAACAACAACACAATGAGTGTCGAAAAGTATTCATCTATTGGTGTAGGTCCCGGCATTGGTGTCGGTAGCAGCGCAGTGGCGGAAGTTGATTCGCTGATTAATTGTGGCAAGCCAATGGTTATGGATGCCGACGCTCTTAATATCCTTGCTACCGACAGCACAAAGTTGGCGAGCATTGCAAATTGTGTGTTGACGCCGCATCCGAAAGAGTTTGAACGGCTGTTCGGAAAAATGTCGTCAACGCTGGATAAGCTGAAATTTATGTCGGATTTTTCCCGCTCGCATAATTCGGTGGTTGTGCTAAAAGGCGGAGTTACAGCCGTTTCGTTAACAAACGGCCATGTTGTGTTTTACAATGGCCGCAATCCGGGTATTGCTACTGGCGGCAGCGGTGATGTGCTGACTGGCATCATAACGTCATTGCTAGCACAAGGTTATAGTATTGACGAGGCTGCAACTATTGGCGTATGGCTGCATGGCGAAGCTGGCAAATTGGCTGTCAGCAGGTTGGGACGCATATCGACAATTGCAACCGACATCATCGATTGTCTGCCCGCAGTGTGCCGAAGCTTAGAAAACTGAATGGCAATGTTCGATATGTACTACCATGTAAAATCGTAAATTGCAAATCGTAATTCGTAAATATTCCTTATCTTTGCACTCAATGTTTAAAATGATTTCTTTATGAAAAGATTTAGCATGACAGTAGTATTCTTGTTGGTCGCAATGTTGTATTGTGCTGGCCAGATACAAGTATTCCCGCTTACAGAACAGAATGTCAGAATAAAAAAGAACTCATGTGTATATTATTTGCCACAAACGACTCTCGAAGTTAAGCTGAAGATCACAAAGGAGACTTTGATTCCAGGACCTTATTATAAATATGCCGAAAAATACTTAAGTATAAAAAATGTTGCTTCTGCGGTTTCTTCTGACATTAGTATTGACGATGTTAGGATAAACAAGATATTGCAGCCTGATCCTAATGCATGTTTCATGGTTGTTAGCGACCACGAAGCCAATATTATTTATAACAGCAAAGGCATAATTGTTGGTTATAACTGTGGACAACCGTCTGAAATTTCATCATCCGACACAGAAAGTCATTTTACCAAAGAGTCGAACTTGAAAGTGCCTGCTTTTACCGACTATGGGGTGAAGCGTAACTTTATCGGCAATACCGATACTACTTACAAGGTTGTTGAAATAGATTCCGTTTTTCAGAAGATACCTATATATAATACTGTTATTGTTAGCAAGGATGAAGAAATGAAAGCTGAAGAGGCTGCTAACTATATAATTAAGATAAGGAAACGCATGTTCAAGATATTGACTGCCCAGTTCGATTCCGATACGCCTCCAGCGGATATTGAGGTGATGGTTAGTGAGTTAAAGAATATGGAAGCCCGTTATCTTGAATTGTTTGTTGGCAAGATCACCAAACAAACCGAGGAATATGTATTTTATTACACGCCACAGTCAGACCTCGTAGAGGAGAAGGTGCCCCTTTGTTACATTACTTCCGACGACGAAGTAGTAAGCCAGAAAACAGAAAGTTCTGAACCTGTATATATTGTGCTAAAGAACACCAATGCAACCAAGGAGATTAGTGATTTCTATGGCAGGCAATACGACTTGAAGAAAAAGGAAAAGAATGTAGGACTTTACTATCGTATACCATCGGAAGTTATGCTTTCTGTTGATTTCGACGATTTTACATATTACAGAGGCATAGTTACTGTTCCTCAGTGCGGTTATATGGGACATTTGCCGGCCGAAATTTTCAAGAACAAAAACCTGAAGGTTGAATTCAACGAAAATAGTGGTTCGATAAAAGCAGTGTATACGAAATGATAGGGCATTGTTGACGCCGAAAACATTAATATTGAACATTTTTAACATAGGAAGACACGATTTTTCGTGTCTTTGCGTTTTATTGACATGCGCTTCCTGCTTCGGAATATTATATTTTGCATAGTAACTTTTGCTTGTGTGCATGCAAATGCCCAACGTGTAAGCATATATATGCGCGGTTCAGAAAACGACACCTATGTATTATCGAAGCAAAAAAAATGCGATAGCATTTCTGCAAGTTTGTTTCTCGATGGATATATCACAAAAATGCAAAGGAAATCCTATTACACCGCCGGATACGACAGCATAAATTACTGTGACAAGAATATTTACGCCTATGCAACTCTCGGAAAATCATGCACAAGTGTTTCTGTCGATGCCGACAGCTTGCCATTTCGGACAAGTAGGAAGAAAATGAATGACTTGTTGTTCCTGCCCGAATTGTGCAATAGGATAGTGGAGTATTATGCCGAAAGAGGGTATATATTTGCATCGGCAAAACTCGATAGCGTTAACTTCTGCGACACGGCTTTTTCGGCAAAGATAAGCATTGACAAAGGTCAACTTATAAAGTTGGACAGCTTGATAATCAATGGTGATGCAAAAATTAAGAGATATTATCTGGAGCATGTGCTCGAATTGAAAAAGAATGCCATACTTACCACGGCAAAACTCGACAAGATAGACGACCGGCTTCGGAACATACCGTTTCTTGAACAAGAACAGCCGTTCCAGCTCGCGTTTTCAGAAACAAAATCCGATGTGCTGTTGTTCCTTAGGAACAAGAAAGCCAGCTCGTTCAATGGAGTGCTTGGCATAATGCCCAAAAGCCAGACAACTGGCAGGCTGATGATTACCGGCGACATCGATTTGGCTCTGGTTAATGTGTTCCATTGCGGCGAGGACTTTAAGTTTTCTTGGAAGAAGTATGAGTCTCAGAATCAACTTCTTAATATTGGCGGTAATTTTCCATACATTTTCAGGTCGCCAATAGGTCTTGGAGCCGATTTCAATCTTGAGAAGAAGGACTCGTCGTACCTTAAAACCGATGTCATAGGAAAAGTAATTGTAGGCAATTATGTAAGTAAGGGCGGATTTTTGTATTATCGCAACACCTCGTCGTTTCCTATTGGGAACGATACGGTGTCGCAGGCTGGATACGTAAAGTATAAGGCGAATTTGTGGGGCTTTGGCATCAAGGTATGCAATCTCGACAATGTAAGGAATCCGTATCGAGGCATAGTCTTCGAAATGCTGGCCGATGCAGGCCGTAAGCATGGAGATGAAGAAAAGCCCATTTTCCAATCGAACATTTATTACGATATCAGTGGATATATAGGCTTCAGGAATTATTTTACCATAAAGCTTAGAAACAGTTCTAAGATGCTGTATAGCAAAAGCATATATGCCAACGAACTATTGTGGGTGGGTGGACTTAACACTATGCGCGGATTCGACGAACTATCGCTGCCTGCAACGTATTATACGCTCGGAAATATAGAATTCAGGTATTTGTTCGAACGCAGTTCTGCTGTATATGTCCTCGCTGACGCCATGTATTTCGGCAAAAAGTTTACCGATTCCGACAATTCAAATTATGCTGTCGGTTTGGGCGTTGGTATAGATCTTGGCACTTCGGCTGGAATATTCTCGCTTATATATGCAATAGGCAAACAAAACGATAACAGTTTTAATTTCAGCAACTCAAAAATACATTTCGGCTATAAGAGTTATTTTTAACCGCTCTGATGACGTTAAGTTCGTGCCATATCGCTGTTTAGTATAATTTTGGTTTGTCGGCAACATTAATTCAACTTCTAGTTACATGTTACTAAAAAATGTTTTACCTTTGCAAGATAGATTAAACTGCAATGAAAGCAAAGACTGACTCATATACGCAAGGAAAAAGAATAGTATTTATGTTGGTATTTACCATACTTTATGCTGTTTTGTGTACTTTGAGTGTAATTGCGAATAGCACATGGCAAGGTTCTGTAGTTAATACAATTGTAGCTGTTGTCGTTATTTTGCTTAAGGATATTGCATTCTCGGTTGCACTCATAATGCTGTTTCGACATGTTTGTCGCCGAAAGAATATAAAAGTATGGCAAATGGTCCTTATTGAAATAGGTGCCATTCTGTTAAATTTCTTAGTGACGTTTATATTGGTTTCATTGAGTTATGGCTGTATAGACATTTATGTTCTTTTGAACACAGGTTTGTCGGCAATGTACATGATAATAATGGCTGGCAATCCGTATTCGGAAAAAAATGTGAACGAAAGAATCGAGAATATAAAAGAACTTGAAGCAGAGAAACGTAAGCTGGAACTATATTATCTCAATTTGCAGTTGAATCCACATTTTCTGTTCAATACTCTGAATGTAATATACATACAATCCAGAAAAGAGAAGGCATCGACAACATCCGACATGGTTATGACATTGTCGGAGTTGCTCAGGTATCAGTTGTACGAGAATGCCGACGAAAAGGTTATGATGAAGTCGGAAATAAAGCATATCGAGAATTATATCGAGTTGCAGAAGATGCGCCAGACAGGTTTGAACATTGATTACCAAAAGGTTGGTGTTATGGAAGGTGTGATGGTTTATCCTTTCGTCACCATTTCTCTGCTCGAGAATGCATTCAAATATGTAAGTGTAAATAACTCTGGTGAAAAGTTTGTAAAAATTTTTGTTGGAGTTGACGAAAAATATGTTTCCTTTGTGGTCCAGAACACCAAGAGCGACGATTCGCCTGACACCGAATTCGCTAAGTCAAAGTCGAGCGGCATAGGCATAGTGAATACAAGGAAAAGGTTGGATCTCCTGTATCCTGGCAAGTATGTGCTTGATATTCAAGATAAAGGTCTGTATTTTATTGTTGAACTAAAAATATTATTAGAAAATGATTAAATGTATTATTGTAGAAGACGAACCTCTGGCACGTGAAGGCATGAGGATGAATATTGAAGAACTCGAAAACCTCGAATTGGTAGGCGAGTTCGCAAATTCGGCAGAAGCAAGCAAGTTTTTACTGAAAAACAAAGTCGACCTGATGTTTCTTGACGTAGAAATGCCGGGCATGAACGGTATCGAGTTCTTGAAGAACCTCGACAATCCTCCGATGGTAATACTTACAACTGCATATTCGCAGTATGCTGTTGAAGCTTACGAACTCGACGTTGTCGACTACCTTGTAAAGCCGATAAAGTTCGAACGCTTTGTAAGATCGGTTGCTAAGGCCGAAGAAATTCTTAAGATGTCGGAATCTCCTTGCGTATTCGATGCTTTCGAAGACAAGTTTATTTTCATCAAGTCGGAGAGAAAATATATAAAGATCAACTTCGAAGATTTGTTGTTCATTGAAGGTCTTAAGGACTATGTCATAATCCATGCAACACACGGAAAGTACATGACAGCAATGAACGTAAAGACTATCTTCAACAAGTTGCCCGAAAACATGTTCTTCAGAGTCAGCAAATCGTATATAGTCAATGTAAACCATATCGACGACATCGAAGGTGCATATATCAACATCAAGGGAAATCAGGTTCCAATCGGACGTTCGTATAGAGATACTTTTGTTGACTATATAAACACACGTTTGTTAAGAAGATAACAAAGGTCATAATAAAATCAAAAAAAATAATACCTTAATTTTGAGGTATTATTTTTTTTTGTACCTTTGACATTGTGACTTGGACAGATGTGAAGATAGAAATGGATGCTTTCAACGAGCGTACTGCTAACGACATTGAGTTGCAACGCAGTTTGCTT